>JAUXNU010000075.1 GCA_030682655.1 Actinomycetota bacterium
TGAGTACTTGATCGCGTTCGACAGAAGGTTGTCGATGACTTGTCTCAGTCTGATCGGATCTCCGCGGAGTTCGACCGGGCGTGACTCGCCTGAGAAATCCACGCTCACATCACGCCTGGCCGCGATGGCAGCGAAGTCGGACACGGCCTGTTCGATGATCCCGCGCAGCTCGGTCTTCTCGTAGTCGAGCGGCATGAGTCCGCGCTCGAGCAGCGCCACATCCATCAGGCTGGAGACGATAGCCGTCAGCCGCGAGGTCGCTGACACGATCGAATCGACCGCCTCCTTCAGAGGCGGGTCCACACCACCGAACTCGTTGTCGGCAAGCATCTCGGCGTAGAGCCTGATTACCGCAAGAGGGCTGCGAAGCTCGTGGGAGGCGACTGCGACGAAGTCCGACTTGAATTCCATGGTGCGCTCAAGACGTCGCGCGAGATCGGCTTTCTCCTCGAACGCGCCCTCGAGAGACCGGTATGACTCGAGCAGTTCTCGCTCCTGACGCGACAGCTGTTCGGTCATGTCGTCCAAAGCGGTGGCCAGCTCGCCGATCTCGTCACCACGATCCTGTGAGAGCCTGACCCCTCGCTCCCCCTGGGCGATGGACTTGGCCGCGTTGCGCAGCGTCTCGATCGGCTCGACAACCGTCCGCAGCACCGTCCAGACGCCCCAAAGTGCGGCAACGACCATCGCAAGGAACAGAACCACGACGGTCACGGCAAGAGGTTGGTACACAGCGTCTTCGAGACCGACAGGAAGGAATTGGATGCGCACGCTCGCGAGGCGTTGGCCCTCGACCTCGATGGGAACCAGCACGGCTTGCGGCTTCGTGAACTCATCGAGCAGACCCCTGGATGGCTCGACGAGATCGCAAGTGCAGCCCTCCTCGGTCTCGGCGATCACCACGCCTGCGGCGTCAATGATCTCGATGCACTCGATGGAATGCGCCTCGCTCGTATCGAGAATCCCCTTGAGTTGCGCCTTGATAAGTCCCGGGTCCTGATCGGCGATCACGGGAATGAGCGATGCGGCGACGACAGATCCTGCGTACTCGAGGCTGCGACGACGTTCCTCGGCGGCGTTTCGAACCGAGGTAAGCGTGACAACCAGCCCCAGAACCAGGCCGGACGAGATCACGATCGCAACGATGAGGGAGACGTATCGCACGCTTAGAGAGCTGAGGCGCGACGCGGCTCGGGAATCACCCGGTGTCGAAGCCGGCCCCCTAGTGGTCATGGCTACCACACGCTCGCCGAAGGGTGTCGGCGAACGCATAGTCGGCATGATCGAACTCGACGAACCCGTCGATGTGGCTGTCGGCCGGCAGAAGCACATCCGTGTTCATCTCAACAAGGATCCGCTTGACGAACTCGCGAAGCTCGGGATCCATGTCCGAGGAGACAACGACGGGGGGACAACCGCCGGGCGGGGACTCATCGATGATCTTGAGTTTCGACAGGTCCCAGTCGGCGGTCTGGGCGCTGTTGGCGACAGTGACCCGCAGATCACCCGCTATCACGTCCCGTAGATTGGTCTCCTGCGTCTCCCCCATCCTGAGCTCGGAGAAGTACTCGTCGACCCGCACACCATGCTTACCGGCAAGGTACTGCAGGTACGAGTATCCACCGAGCGAGCTCTTGTCCGAAGCGGCAGCACTGGAATCGGCGAGGTCTGCGAAAGACTCGGCCGGATCGTCGGCCCGGACAAGAAGCATCATCCGCGAGGTGTGTTCGCCGTCGATGATCGGCGTGCACACGCCTACCGCCGAATCGGAGTCAGCCAAGTCGAGATATGTGTGTGCGCAAACGAAGGCGATATCGATGTCCTCGCTGGCGATGACCTCAGCGGACTCATCTTCCTTGGAGAGGTAGCGCACAGTCACCGGGCGATGGAGCTCTTCGGACAGGTACTTGATCACGCGAGCCCAGTTGGACCATTCGCCCGGTCCGCCGGGCGTGCGGGCTACGGCTACGGCTACGACGAGCGGCGTCGCCTCGTCGCCAACGTTCGCGCTCACCTCGATCGAGCGATCAACGGGGTAGTAGCCGAAAATACTCGCGAGCGCGATGCCCACGACCAGCACGAACGCGATGGTCGCAACAATCGCCGCCACGAGCCAACGGCTCGACAAAGCCCGCTGGGAGGTCAGGGGATCGCCGCTCATGTGCTCCTCTGTGCGATCAGGCATGTCTTGTCCCACAGTGTCCACCCTTGCTGTGCGATGTGTCTATTGTACGTCCACGTCGGGCGACTGCTGGTGGTCACTTCCCGGCCGTGGTGTGCTCCGGGACAGCGAGAGCTCCTCGGCGTGCTCGATCTCGCAGAAGAGAAGGTGTTCCAACATAAGCCCCGCGAACCTCGTCACGGGATGATCGGACCGCGCATGCGTCGCCGCCGAGAAGAGGATTCCCCATGTGAAAAGATGGCCCACTAGCCTAGAAATTTCACGAAGCGCCTGACTTTCCTGCCTGAAACAGGCGACGGTGACCCTTTGAGCTGGGATAATGGGAGTTACAAGACCTCCATGACCCCACGCGAAAGGAACACCGTCTTGGTGAACGCTAACACGCCCGCCTCCCGCTTTGAAGTCACCTGTGACGCCGATGGTCTGACCTCCCGTGCCGGCACCGCCCTGCTCACCGGTCTGTGTGACGCGATCGGACTCACCGCGGCACTCGTCGGCACCGTCTCCTCGCACTCCAGAAGCGTTCGCCATGAACCCGGCCGCATCGTGAGAGACATCGCCGTGATGCTCGCCGACGGCGGCGACTGCCTGAGCGATCTTGGGGCGCTCAGGGGCCAGCGGGTGCTCTTCGGGGAGGTGGCGTCCGCCTCCACCGTCTACCGTGCCGCCGAACGTCTCGATGGGCAGGCACTCACGCGCATCCGCGAGGCGCGCGCACTCGCCCGCGCCCGTGTGTGGGACATCGTCGGCGCACCCGGGCGTATCGTCCTCGACATCGACGCCACGCTCGTCACCTCGCATTCAGACAAGGAACGCGCCGCCGGCACCTACAAGAGGGGCTTTGGCTTCCACCCGCTCACGTGTTTCGAGGCCACCACGGGAGAGGGGCTCGCTGGCATCCTGCGCCCGGGCAACGCCGGGGCCAACACCGCGACAGACCACGTCGCCGTCCTCGACCTCGCGCTGGCACAGCTGCCGCGAGGGGCGGCCGGCCCCGGCACGCTCGTGCGCTGCGACTCGGCGGGGGCCACGCACGCCTTCCTCGACGCGGTCGCCGCACACGGACTGCTCTTCTCGGTGGGATTCGACCTCACGCAGCGCGTGCGCGAGGCGTGTCTGGCCGTACCGGGCAAGGCGTGGAGGCCCGCGCTCGACGCTTCCGGCGGGACTCGCGAGGGAGCGTGGGTGGCCGAACTCGACCTGGATCTCTCGACCTGGCCGCAAGGAACGCGCGCGATCTGCCGCCGCGAGCGCCCGCACCCCGGAGCGCAGCTCACCTTCACCGACGACGACGGTCACCGCTTCCAGGTGTTCCTCACGAACCAGACGGGATCGCGCATCGCGCGCCTCGAGCAGCTGCATCGTTCTCGTGCCGCGATCGAGGACTCGATCAGATGCGCCAAGGCATCCGGGCTGCGCAACCTGCCCTTCCGGGCCTTCTCCATGAACGAGGCGTGGCTCGAGCTCGTGCTCATGGGCTGCGACCTCGTGGCGTGGACGAGGATGCTGCTGCTCTCCGGCACCCCGCTGGCGAAAGCCGAGCCCAAGCGTCTGCGGTACCGTCTGCTGCACGTCGCGGGAAGGATCGTGACCCACGCGCGTGGGGTCCGCCTGCGTCTGTCGCGCTCCTGGCCGTGGGCCGATGTGCTCCTCACCGCCTTTCAGCGACTCAGGGCGTTACCCGAGGGCTGAGCGGACCCGGCTCCAGACGCCGACATCGCGGATACGATCGGGGGGCTCGCTGAATCGCGCCCGAAAACGGGCCGCAACGGCCCTGGAAGACCCGTCCGGGCTCGCGAAGGGCCACGGGTGACGTGAGCGACGCTCAGACAGATGCGATATCGTGGCAGGAGGGTCGATTCGGAACTTCAGAACCGGCTCGGCGACCTTCGTGAAATATCGAGGCTAG
>JAUXNU010000076.1 GCA_030682655.1 Actinomycetota bacterium
CCCTCGGTACCCGACGGCGGGGGACATAACAGCTGACGGTCAGCCGCAACGCGGCGACAGAAGCGCTGTGGGTCACTCCGCCGTCGGATCCGAGGCTACCTGACCGGAGTCAGGAATCCCACGGGGGCAGAGTGACACTAAGGAAGCGCGGGTTGGGCGGGGGCAGTTGAGTGTCCCGTCTTCGGCCCCTCTCGGGAGCAGGACTCATTCGGTATGCCTCGAGACCCATCAGTCATCTTCCGGAACGTAGAAGCCCGTGATGCTCGCTCTGGGTTCGGTCATCCAGGGCCGCCAGTCCTCAAAGTGCAACACGACGCTCTCTCCCTGCGCCAAACGAAAGCGCTTCCCGTCCGCAGCGCCCAGCGAGGCGAGATTGGGTTGGAGTGTCACATCACCGAGCGGAGTGGACACTGAGACCGTGAGACGGTCAACATATGATTTCTCCCGATCCTCTTCGGACAGACGAAGCGTCCCGTCGAAGCGCCGGAGGAGACATTCGTCAGTATTCTCAGAACTTCTGCGATTCCAACCCACCAAGACGTTTCTCTCCTTCACCCAGCGCACGTCTGATGACGTGCGGGTGTAGAGCGACGGACATGAGGCTCCCGAGTATCCTACGTAGAGATAGGAAAGATTTGCGGGGTCGAATGGACGCACATTGACGCCGCCTTGGCGAGTTCCAAGAACCAGTTCTTGTACTCTCGCGCCTGGACCGAAGTAGGTCATGTCGGGAGCAGCACTGGGGTCGTAGTCTGCTCGATCATCGTAGTCACCGAGCATCACGGCTAGAGGCACGAGGAAGTGCCCATCCGTGGCTATCCCACCTGGTACTTGATACGTGACATCTTCGGCAGTCGCAACAGTACCGTCCTCCTCGTCCGCATCCCTGAGTTCATACACGTGCTCGGATTCTACCGAGAGGCTCCTGAGATTGACTTGGACGTCCACGAGATCGTGACCGCTCACATTGTGCAAGTCCAAGAGAACCAACTGTACCTTGCGCGGGACGATGAAGGCATAGTCGTACTCTCCGCTGGGTCCGGGTGAGCCGCCACATTCTCCGTCGTTCTTCCAGCGCATGGCGCCAGCCTTGGCAATCGGGTAGGCCACATCTGGATTCGATTCCGCGAGCACCTCAGAGAGAGAGTCAAGCTCGAGCCATCCATCCCTGGCAAGCGTCTTGTTGTCGGCGTCGTACCAGAGGGTCCTTCGATCCCCCCAGTTCTCTATGGTGAAGCGGCTGTCGAATCGCGGACGAGCTTCAAGCGCTCCAAATGACTCGCTCAGTTCAGCGATGGGCCTGCGAGATCCAAGGTGTCGCACCCAGAGTGCGCGCATGAAGCGGAAGACGTCGTTTTCCATCACGCTTGAACGATCCGGGTCCAGGAGCTGTCCAATCATGTTCAAGGTCTCAGGGTCCGTTGCTTCAAGGTCGTCCAACGCGACTTGCCCGTCGAAGAAGGCCCGACGCTCGAAGAGCGTCTCGAAGAAGTTGGGGTCAGACACGACGTAATACATTGTCGCGATCGCATCCGAGTTCTGCACTGGAGAAGCGTGCAGGTCATAGCCAACAGCGTCGGAGAAGCTCGACGGAATCGGAGTCCCATTCATGGTAGGCGTTTCCACCGGGTGCGGCAGCTCGCCTCTGGCAACAACAGCGCGTATGCCGAGAATCAACGAGAAGACCAATACCACGATTGACCATGCGGCCACATGCCGGCGCTGAGATTGGCGCAGTCGTCTGCCAAACAGCCTTCCGCTTATCAAGACAAAGCCGAGATATGTGAGCACAATGGTGGCTGCGCTCAGACTGACCGCAAGAGACGCAGTCCCGGGGACCACCTGCACCAGGAAAGTCCCTACAGTGACAACCGCGGACATCGCACCGACAATCGTCAAAGCGGGGGTGTACATCGATTCGGGCTTCGCTGGACGGCTCATTGCGGATTCGCCTCGCCAACGTCCAGCAGGGAACGCATCCTGTTCAGTGGGTAGTAGACTGCTACTCCGACCCCGTTCACTTCCTCAACTGGCAAGACATATAGACCTGTGGACATGCGATTCCCTACAAGCACAGAGCGCGCAGGGATCGTGTAGGTGAGCTCATCCGAATTGTCCCCAACATTCCAGGGCAGAGTGAGGGGTTGACCATCGCGCACTGCTCCGTCTTCGGACACATGGACGACCGCAGGCCCTTCTGCAAGCACCCACTCGCTAATCTTGATGGGGGGATTGCCTTCTACCTGGCGGATCACAACACGCCCCTCGCAGACCATGGCACCGTGGCCTGGTCCGAGGTAGGCAATGATTCTCTCACCAGCCGCAATGGTGGGAGACAGATGCGCAGTAGGAATCAGCAGCGGATCCGCTACGTTCTGCTTGATGATCGTAGCGAGCACAAACGCGATTGGAACACACACGACCAAGTAGGCTGCTGTAAGCCCCAGCAGTCGCTGCGTGACTTTGCGACCCAGACCAGATAGACGCTCGACGTGCTCAAGCTGAGGTACATGTGCGAGCAGTGAGGCAACCTCTGCCAGGGTCGTCTCCCTCGATAGACGCCGCGCGCCGATGGCAAACGAGACAGTGACAGTGTCCTCAACCACTTGGAGGTCAAGTCTCCTAGGTGTTTGCGACCTCCACCGCAGGGGCTCGAACGGCCAAGGGACCCCCTTGGATGCGCTCAGAGTGTTCGCCGCTGGCAGCTTGACGCGCCACCCGTCTTCGGACAGACGCGTGGCTAGACGACCCAGGTCGAGCCCGTTCTTGGAAAACCTACCATGCAGAACAAACATGCCCCCACCCCCGTGTATGGAAGACTAATCGTTGTGGGAAGTGGCGTACAGGCTGCCTGCCTGATGGACGGTGTCAGCTGAGAGCGTCCTGCAGATGACACATGTACTTGCGCGTCGAAGCAGACGTGATCCTCTGCCCAACGCCTACGGCATCAGCGGCAACGCGAAGCGTTGTCCGTCTGGATGCCGTTGTTGGGCAGCACTTCTACTTCCTCCTGCGCGCAAAGTACGCGAGAACACGTTGCACGGCTACGACACCCTTGGCACGCCACGTACCCGGTACGGGTCTCAGGCGCATGCCAAGCAGCTGCTCGGCCGCGGGAAGGATGTCGAACGCCGTCATGATGCGAGTAACCTTGCCTTCCCGGATATCCAGAACATCGACACCGTCGAAACTCGCCTTGCGACGGGTCGGTGCATATCCGAGCGGGAGCAGCGGATGTAGGTGGGTCGCTGAGATTCGCCACGCGATCGCACACCGGCTTCCGTCAGCAGCCGAGCACAGGGGTCCCCGAATCTCGTATTCGAAGTCGGGGAAGGCGTGCAGCACAGCCTCCGCGAACGCCCTGACAGCTGGTCGCCCGCGTACAGGCGGCTCCGGCATGGCGGGGTCGTACCACTCCACGTCCTCCGCGAGGAGGGCAAGGAAGGTCTCGAGGTCGCGGGCATTCCAAGCGGCCAGTACGCTCTGTGCGATGTCCTCCGCGGCGGCGCTACTCATGCCAGTGCGTCCCTCCAGACCGGGTCACGCGTTCTACGTTCCGTGTCTGCCCAACGTCACGGAGATGAGCGGCGAACGGAGTGAGTCCGCTCGATCTCCTGGTCAGGCAGAATCCTCCGCAAGCTGGGTGTGCGCCCCATGGAACTCGTCACACACCCGGTCAACCATTGACTGCAGGACTCTCAATGTGACGATACCATCGAGATTGGGCTGCAGCGTCATCAGTGCACCCGAAATCTGCAGCATCGCTATGGCTGCGCTCTGACCGGGCTCCGACATGCCCGCATTGCTTGGTCCTGCCAGCAGAACGTCCACCTCGCCAAGCAAGCCAAGCTTGAAGAAGACCCCCTTGGGGTTCGCGTGGACGTTGTGACTGGCCATGCGGTAGTGCGCCCGCGAGTGATCGATTCCCGCCGCACGCTCGATGTCTCCGAAGGACGGCTTCTTGTTGCCCAGGACCTCAGACGCCCAGCCGTAGTTGGTGCCGAAAGGTTCACCGAAACGTTCCAGCAGGCCAGCGCACTGCTTATCAAGTTCCCGAAGCTCGTCCGGGTCCATGGGCTCGTAACCGAGACGTTCTTGGCAAGCGATGTAGTCCCGGCAAGCGCGCCGCGACTCGATGACTTGATGAAGAGCATATCGCTCTGCCAGAGAATCGTCGTTTGCGCTGATGAAGAGCGCAATGGTTGCGACTTCGTGCAGAGTCCTCCAGCGGGCCATGGCCCCATCCGCAAGTCCGGATTCGAGGAGCACTAGGATTTCGTTGGCAATCTGCGAGCCGCGAGCATGGAGCCTCGTCAGAATGTCCATCTTGTGCGGCTCAGGGAAGTCAGGCCGTCGCAGTTCGGTGTTCATGCCGTCGCCGTACTCGCGTGTGATCACGAGCATCATATGGAGAGAATCGAATGCTCTTCCCCATCTCTGGCGAAGACGCCGTTCGAAGGCTCGGCAGTTCTTGACTTCCCACCGTCGTTGCCTAGGCCACAGGCGATCGAGGTTCCGCAAGATGTCCGCCGCCAGGGATGTCGAGATGTCCTCCACGAGGCCCGGTAGACACGCAAGAAGCTTCTCCGCCGCCTCGTTGACCTCTTCGCCGGTGATTTCGATTGAGACTTGTCCGCGCATCCACGGCCGCCAGGACTTCACTGAAAGTTCGTCTGACTGCCCGGCGAGGATTGCATCTCGCAGGCGGGTGATTTCTGCATCAGACGTGCTCACACCCTGCTCTGCAAGCTTCTTCTCGAGTAGCTTCTCGAGTACCTGGCCTGGGGCCTCGCCCATCGCGGACTCAAGTGCGTCGTGGAGCACCTGCATGTTCCCCCCAGTGGTTCAGAACAGGTTTCTGCCTAACGCATTGCGCATAAGCTGCGCGCCGTGCGCTTTCAGGTCGATTCTACCTTGTGCGCGTCAGCTGTTGCTCCTATGTCAACTCTACACCGCGACGGCGACCGGATCGGGTGCGAAGTCGACCTGGACGACATCTGCCGCACGTGCCCGCTCCGCACGCAGCATCGTCTTGAACACGACGCGAGAGATGTGTCGCTTGAGGCACCGCAGCGCCTCGCGGTTGCTCATCCCCTCAGACTTCTTGCGCGCCATGTACGCGATCGCGGGCGGGTGCATCCGTGCCTGCGTGAGAGCGATCATGTGGATGGTGGAGTTGAGCTTGCGGTTCCCGGTCCTGTTGAGGCGGTGGCGCTCGCTCTTGCCCGAGGAGACCGGCAGAGGAGCTGTGCCGACATGCATCGCGAAGGCCGCCTCGCTCGCGAAGCGGCTGGCGCCGGCCGTCTGGCCCACGAGATGTGCGGCACCGATCGCGGAGCAGCCCGCAAGGTCGAGCAGTTCGGGCATGATCTCTCGCGTGAGGACTTCGAGCTCGCGTTCGAGGGAGCGGATCTCACGCGTGAGCTCACGGCAGCGTCTCGTCTGCTCCAAGGCGATACGAGAGAGCGTGGTCGGCGGCAGCGAGCACAAGGCGTCTTCGAGCCGGTCCAGCCACACATAGCGGTCGAGTACCCTCGGCGGCAGCTCGAGCGTCGATGTCGAGGTCGTGGACGTTCCAGCGCAGCCTCTTCTGGACGCGTCCGCGCTCACTCACCAGGTCATCGCGGTGATCGGCGAGCAGGCGCGCGTCGCGCTCAGGGCCGGCCAGATGCGCCTCGGGAAGGTCCGGCTCGCGCAGCGCGGCGCGCGCCACGCACGCCGCGTCGATGGGGTCCGACTTGCCGTAGGTGCGTGCCGACGATCTCGCCCCCGCCATCATCTTGGGAGGCACCACGCGCTCGCTGCGGGAGAGCAAGAAGCGCTCGAGTCTTCCCGAGACATGCCGGCAGTCCTCGATGGCGAAGTAGCGGTCCGGACCGAGACCTCTCGCCCAGGCGAGTAGCGCCTCGCGCCCGCGCTCATGACAGCCCACGGTCTTCTCCCTCAGAGCCTGTCCCGTCGCCGCTTCGAGCGCGACCGCGGTGTGGGTCTTCATATGCGGGTCGATGCCGATTACGATCATGGTAGTCCCCCTCCGTCGACGTAACGATGGCGGGGGTCGGCGGCGGACACGCCTTAGCTGGGGCCTGCTGGCCAGGCTCCTATGAAGTCACGACGACGACCCCTCGGTACCCGACGGCGGGGGACATAACAGCTGACGGTCAGCCGCAACGCGGCGACAGAAGCGCTGTGGGTCACTCCGCCGTCGGATCCGAGGCTACCTGACCGGAGTCAGGAATCCCACGGGGGCAGAGTGACACTAA
>JAUXNU010000077.1 GCA_030682655.1 Actinomycetota bacterium
CAGGGTGCATGGTGTGTCACGCCGACCCGAACCTGGGCCGGCTGCAAGGGAACCAGTTCGTGTCGTACTACGTGGACGGCACCGACCTCGACAAAGGGCCGCATGCGACGATCATGTGCACCGGCTGTCATCTGGACTTCGCGTTCAAGGCGCCGCACAAGAAGACGCGAGTGGACTGGGTGCGCACGGCTCGCCTTGCATGCAAGAACTGCCATCAGGACCAGTGGGACCTGTACAGCAGGGGAGTGCACTCCATATCGGTGCAGCCGGGGCAGGAGTTCACCGAGACCGACGCTGCCAAGCCCCTTTGCGGCGACTGCCACGGCCCGGTGCACGAGATCATGGCGCTCACGGACAACGAGGACGGTCAGCGCGATCTTCACAGGCGGGGACAGGAGATCTGCGGGCGGTGCCACGAGGACTTCTGGGACAACTACTCGGACTACTACCACGGCGCGGCATACCGCCGTGGAGCCTCGGATGCACCGGCGTGCTGGCAGTGCCACGGGGCGCACGACATCCTGGAGTCTGACAACCGAGGGTCGCGCGTGCACGAGCGGAGTCTCCAGGAAACGTGCTCTCAGTGTCACGACGGAGTCAACGAAACATACGTGAGTTACGCAGGACTTGTACATCGTCGCGCGGAAGTTTACGCAGAGAACCCCGTTTATTCGTTCATCAAGGGGACGCAGGAGTCGATCCAGGGCTTCTTCGGCAAGATAAAGTCCTGGTTCTCATAGGGCGGGAAGCACAGTCCCGGTGACCCGGGGAAGGAAGGGGTAAGGCGACATGGCAGGCAGGCATGGAGGACGCTCACGGAGAGTGGTCTCCCTCGTGGCGGCGGCTTTCGCGCTGGTGTTCCTGTTCGGCGCAGGCACCGCCTTCGCCCAGGAGGCGAAGATCGACGACACGAAGTTGATCATCGACTTCGGCGGCAAGGTCTACGAGGAGAACTGCGACCCGTGCCACGCAAACATCGCTAACACCGACAACTACGCCGGCGAGATCATCTTCACTC
>JAUXNU010000078.1 GCA_030682655.1 Actinomycetota bacterium
CTTGGGATCGTCCTCGGCAAGGCCCGCGTCGATGTGCTCGGCCATGTTGGTGAGGAACGCGATGACGTCGTGGTTGGTGATGCGCTCGATCTCGTCGATGCGCTCGATCTCGAAGGCGGCACGCTCGCGGATGACCGCGACGTCTTCGGCTGGCACGATTCCGAGCTCCGCCTGCGCCTCGCAGGCAAGCACCTCGATCTCGCGCCAGATCTCGAACTTGTTCTGCAGCGACCAGATGCGGCCCATTTCGGGCCGGGTGTAGCGATCGATCATCGTGACTCCTCAGCAGTGCGCATCAGCGACGACGGACAGGCGGTGGATCGAGCGGGTGGTTCCGCTTCATGTACCGATCGAACTGTGGAACCGTGAACGCTGCGTAGCCATGGCTCGGAGTATAGAGGAGCCCCTTCTCGATGAGACTGGAACGGGTCGGGCCAAGCTGCTCCGAGGTCCGACCAAGGAGATCGGCGACCTCTCCAGCCTTTTGAGCACCTGGCCCCAGCTCGGCCATGGCTCGCATGTACTGTAGTTCCAGCGGCGTAGTGCGCTCCGCTCTCACTCGGAAGAAGCTCTCGTCGAGCTTGTCTTCCACCAGCGGCGTGGCGTTCAACGCGTCCTCCACCGTGATAGCCGAATCCGTGGCTTGATCCCAGATGATCTTGCCGAACTCCTGGATGAAGTAGGGGTAGCCCCCGGTGTAGTCGACGATTGCGGCCACCGCCGCCGACTCGAACGCGGCGCCCTCCTCCTCGGCGGGCAGTACCAGGGCGGCGGCGGCATCCTCCTGGCCAAGCTTGCCGATGACCGGGAAGGTGAACAGACGCTCGCTGTAAGATTTCGCCTCGCCCGCGAGCTTGGGGATTTGCGGCAGACCAGCTGCTACCAGGGTGATCGGAAGCGCGCGTTGCACAGTCTTGTGCAGAGCAGCGATCAGGGCCTCAAACTCCTGCACCGAGAAGTACTGCACCTCATCGAAGAGGAAGACGATTCCCGTGTCGCCTTCTCGAGCGGCCTCTCCTAGTGCAACAAAGAGATCGGTCAGATCCTTGGCGAGATCGCCGCTGTCGGCGCGGCCGGGCGAAGCTTGCGCAGTGAATCCGGTTGCCACGGACCCATCGGGACTGAAGGTGAGGCTGAAGGACTTCAGGGCTTCCGCGGCACTCCGCGCCCGCTCCTTCCACTTCTCTGCCGGAGAAATGCCGAGCAATGCCCTGCGAACGTGTCGTGACATGCGATCCGCGAAGTCCGAGTTCTTGCTGACCTCGGCCTCAACGGTAAGCCAGCGTCGCTCCATCGCCTTGTCGCGAAACGCACCGAGCAGCACCGTCTTGCCAACCCCACGGAGCCCCGTGACGATCATCGACTGCTGCGGCCGCCCCAGTTCGAGGCGATGCAGCAAGATGTCGAACGCCTCCAGTTGCTCATCTCGACCGACAAGTGCCGGCGGCCGGGCCCCGGCGTTCGGCGTATAGGGATTTCTTCGGGGATCCACGCATCACCTTTCAGGGTTTAGTACATCTTATCGCGTTTCAATAAGCCTGCAATAGACTCCCTCAGACGGCGGCTCGCGCCGCTCCGGGGCCGTGCCCTCGGTGGCCCACCCGTTGCAGCCGGAACCCCAAAGCCAAGTGAGAACCCGTGCGCGAACGGGTACAGCACACAGCACACGCGCAATGCTCCCGCACTACCCGCAAGACCGTGAAAGTCATTGCCGGGAGGCTAGCTGAGGGGGTCCGAATGCTCGACAGCGTTCCCGCCGCCACGCTCAAGTGGCTGCTCGAGCCCGACACCCCAGCGGTCGCGGTGCTGACGCGGCGCACGCTCCTTGGCGAGGCTGACAGCGCGGACACCACGGCGCTGTGGGCGAAGCGCAACGCCTACCCTCCTGTCGCGCACATCCTCGAGGCACAGCTGGAGGACGGCTCCTGGGACATCCCCGGACGCGACTACCAGAAGTACGGCGGGTCGCTATGGCAGCTCGTGTTCCTTGGCGAGCTGTGGGCCAACGGTGCCGACGCTCGCGTGAAATGCGCCGCAGACTACGCGTTCTCGCGTCAGAAGACCGACGGATCGTGGAGCGCGAATCCCAAGGCGAGCTACCACATGCCATGCCTCACGGCCAACGTCGGGCGCGGCCTCGCACGCATGGGGTGGCCGTGCGACGAGCGCGTCATCGCGGCGCTCAAGTCGATTGCGGACGGTTACGGGCGGCTCGGCTTCCTTGGCTGCTCGGACATGCAGCCGTATTCGCTGAACGGGTACTGCCACATGCTCGCGCCCAAGGTGCTGCTGTTCCTTGGCGAGGTCCCGCGCGACGCCTGGCCGAGCGGTGCCGAGGAGCTTCGCGACGCGTGCGTCGAGGCGCTTCGCGACAAGGAGGTCCTGCGTTCGCTTCCCGACGAGTACAAGCACTTCAAGGAGGAGGTCATTCCGCTCCCCAAGGCGCAAGTCGGTGAGGCGCGGGAGCGGTTCCTTGCCGAACACACGCCGCTGCACTACGGCGACAAGCCGGGTTGGACGCGCTTCGGCTTCCCGCTCTCGTACAACTCCGACGCGCTCGAGGCGCTCGCGTCGCTCGTCGCGGTCGACGAGACTCCGTGCCCGGAGCACGCGCACGCGATCGACGTCGTGCGCACAGCGTCCGACGAGCAGTGGCGCTGGAAGATGCGCACGAGCTTCAACGGCAAAATGCTCGCCGACATCGAGGCCAAGGGCGCACCGAGCAAGTGGCTCACCCTGCGCGCACTGCAGGTGCTCGAATGGGCAGGCGCGTAGTCTGGTCGACGGTTGGGTGCTGGTTACAACATCGCCGTTGTTCTCCACGCCTTGGATGTTGTATTCTATGGCCATGACCGCCTACCTCGACATCGGCTTCGAGCTTGTCCGAACTCGCCGCGCGCAAGGCATGTCTCAGCGCCGGCTAGGAGAGCTCCTCGGTGTGCGTCAACAGCAGGTGGCGCGATGGGAGGCGACAGGCTACGGAACCGCAAGCCTCGAGCGGGTCGTCGCCGCGGCCGGGGCATTGGGGCTTGAACACCTGTCCCACTACCACCCTGTCGTCGCTGAGATGGGGACTCCGTACAGCACTTCCGCGGCTTCGCCCACCGCTGCGGCCGCATCATCTGTCCGCGATCTCGGCCAGGTCGTGGCGCGGTTGCGCGATCACGGCGACCGGCTCCGCGAGGAGTACCATCTCGATCGAATCGGAGTGTTCGGCTCGTTCGCGACTGGCGAGCAGACGCAGGCGAGCGACATCGACTTGCTGGTCGAAAGCGCGGATCCAGGCGGCCTTCGATTCATCGCTGCAGCAGGGTTCGCCGAGGAAGTCCTCGGCCGCAAGGTGGACTTTGTCCGTCCCAACACCTTGGGCGAGAGGCTGCGCGACCGCGTTCTCGGGGAGGTCGTGTATGTCTGGACGGCATGACGAGTCGATCGTCATGAAAGACATCGTCATCGCAGCGAAACGCCTCATTGAGCTGGGGGAGTCCGCTCACTGGTCCCCGGACCCCGACCGAGACACGGGCGAGATGATCCTGTGGAACCTCACCGTGCTCGGCGAAGCTGCAAAGAGGGTGTCCCCTGTCGGCCGAGAACGTTTCGCCGACGTCGACTGGAGTGCCATGGCGCGCACCCGGGACGTCATCGTCCATCACTATGAGGGTGTCGACTGGGAGGTCGTTGCCCGAATCATCTCCGACGACCTCCCCGCGCTGCTCCCTCGTCTAACGACCATACGCGATGCATTCCGCGCGGAAGCCGACCTGAGTCCCTAGCGGCCGACTCGACCACCGTGCCTTCTCGGGGCACTGCCGGATGCTCCTTGGCAGGTGTACGCTGAACGCAGTTCGCCGAGGAAGGGCCGTCGATGACGCGCGTACTGGTTGGTGTGTTCCTACTGCTACACGGGCTGATCCACCTCGGATGGGCGGCGCCGAAGCGCGACGACCCGAACTATCCGTTCGACACGACCCGCTCGCGCCTGATGCCGTGGGTCCCGGCACCGGTACTCAAGCATCTCTCGCTGGAGCTGCCCGTCGTCACCGCGTTGGCATTCACGGTTGCCGCCCTCGGCGTATTCGGGGCGAGCTGGTTCGCCGGTGTGTGGGAGATCGCTGCAGTCGTCGGATCGGTCACCTCACTTGTCGCGTGCGCGCTATGGTGGCACCCCTGGTTTGTCGCTGGCCCACTTCTCGACATCTGGATCATCACTGCCGTCTACTATCACTGGCCGAATCTCGGGTAGGGTCCGGCAAGGTCGCCCCGAGCCACGGCCTCGCGCCGACTACCGCACGCACGGAGAGTCCGTGTATCATCGGTCACTCCACCCACAGCCTGACAAGGAGCGACAATGTCGCGAAAGCGGCACAGCATGGCGGCCGGAATGAGAGAGGTCGCGCCCATTCTCGTCGGCATCGTGCCGTTCGGGCTCGTGTCGGGCGCACTCGTCATCCAGGCAGGATTCGGCCTGGCCGAAGCGCTTGGTATGTCCCTGTTCGTGAACGCCGGCGCATCCCAGATCGTCGCGACGCAGCTGTTCATCGACGGAGCGCCGATCTGGATCACGCTGGGCACCGCGCTGGTCGTCAACTTGCGCATGTTCATCTACAGCGTGTCGCTGGCACCGGTCCTCGAGAGCGCCTCATGGCGTCTGCGCCCGCTCCTCGGCCATATGCTCGTCGACCAGAACTACGCCGCAACGATGACGCGCGGACGCTTCCGCGACGATGTCGATGTCGTCCCCTACTACATGGGCGCCTGGATCGCGCTCGCCGGCACGTGGCAGCTCTCAAACATCGCTGGCGCGATCGCCGGCCCGTTCATCCCCGCGTCCTGGGGCCTCGACTTCGCCGTACCACTCGTGTTCCTCGCGCTGCTTGCACCCACGCTCATGGGCCGGACCGCTGTCGGCGCGGCGGTCGTCACCGGGCTGACCGCCGCGATTCTCGTGCCCGTGCTTCCTATGCAGACCGGGCTCGTGGTTGCCATCGTAGCTGGCATGGTGTTCGGGACCTGGCAGGACAGCCGGACCGCCGAGGAGGTGTCGTCGTGAGCCTACAGGCGCAGTTCTGGCTTGTCGTCATTGTGCTGGCCTTCGGGACCTGGACGATGCGGAGCCTGCCGATCATGCTGCACGGGCACATTCCACACCCGCACTGGCTCGAACGGCTCCTGAAGTACGTGCCGGTCGCGGCGATGACCGCGCTCAGCGTGCCTGGCATCCTGTACCTCAAGACCAACGGTGTCTATCACTTGGCACCCGAGCGAACCGTCGCGGGCATCATCGCGCTCGCCGTAGCGCTGCGCACCCGCAACATTCTCGCCACGCTCGTCGCCGGAATGGTCGCGCTTTGGGTCGCGCAGGTGGTTCTCGCTGCCCTGTAGCGTAATCCCGCAGTAGCATACGAACCTACGCCCCTGGTCGCTGTGCAGCCTCCGATGCGCGGACTAGGATGGGTGCATGGATGCGCACACCGTCAGAAGACGCCTGTCCCAGATCGATCCACTGGTGCTCGATGTCGCGATAGCGGTCGCCTTGGCTGCTCTCGCGTGCTTGCAGATCTGGTTCATTGCCCGCGCACGCCCGTCGTTCCCGATGCCACCTGGCGGTGAGCCGCGCTTCATCCGGTTGGGCGATCGTGCACCTGACGTTCTCGCGTACCTGCTTGCGGCGTCAGCGTTCCTCCCGCTCGCGATCCGCCGCAGGCTGCCCTGGGTCGCACTCGGGATGAGCTTCATCGGCACACTGGCGTACATGTTCCAGCAGGCGCCGCCAGCGTTCGTGACCCTCGGCCCAATGATCGCCATCTACACCGTCGCGGCGCATGCCAGACCCCGCAGATCGGGCTTGTTTGCACTACTGATAGTCGGGCTGGCGGCGGCGATTCCTTTGCTCGCGTTCTCCTCGAGCATCAGGTGGGTGGCAGAAGGCGTGGGCGCGTTCGTCCTCATTGCGGCGGCGGCCTTCCTCGGAGAGACGACACGCAACCGGCGAGACTACATCGCCGAAGTCGAGCACCGCGCGGCTGAAGCCGAGCGCACGCGCGAGGAGGAAGCGAAGAGGCGCGTCGACGACGAGCGCATTCGCATCGCGCGCGACGTGCACGACATCGTGGCACACAGCCTGTCAATCGTTACCGTGCAGGCCAGCGCCGCCGAAGCGTTGCTCGACAACGACCCAGCTCGCGCGCGCGAGTCGATCGTGCATGTGCGGGCGACCGGCAAGCAGGCGCTCGCCGAACTGCGCTCGATGCTGGACGTACTGCGCACCGGTGACGCCGACGCGCCGCTCGCGCCAGCGGCAGACATCACGCACATAGAAGGTCTGGTTGTTCCCCTGCGAGACGCTGGACTCGATGTCGACCTCGCGGTCGCCGGCGACCTCGGTGGGGTGCCCGCGTACGTCTCCGTCTCTGCCTACCGCATAGTGCAAGAGGCGCTCACGAATGTCGTGCGTCACGCAAGAGCATCCCACGTGTGCGTCTGTGCGACGGTGACGGCGTCGGAACTCACGCTTGAGGTAGTCGATGATGGCGTAGGTAGCACATCTGCGAGAGAGAGTGACCCGAATGACAACCCGAGCCACGGGCTCCGGGGTATGGCGGAGCGCGTGAGCGTCCTTGGCGGTACGCTGGTTGCAGGTCCCGCGACCGAAGGCGGGTTCCGCGTGCTGGCAAGCATCCCGCTCGCCCGAAGCGCGACGTAGGAGGACGCACATGCCGATTCGTGTGCTCATCGTTGACGACCAGGCGCTGGTGCGTGCCGGGTTTCACGTGCTGCTCGACGCAGCGCCCGACATCGACGTCATCGGTGAGGCCGAAAATGGCATCCAGGCAATCGAACTTGCCGAGGAGCTCGCACCCGACGTCATCCTCATGGACATCCGGATGCCCCGGATGGATGGGCTCGAGGCGACCCAAAGGATTCTTGCAGACGACGGCGAGCCCTCCGAGGACCCCTCCGCCCCGCGCGTTCTCGTTCTCACGACGTTCGACGCGGACGAATATGTCTACGAAGCACTGCGTGTCGGGGCAAGCGGGTTTCTGCTCAAGGATACCGACCCGGTGCAGCTCGTGGAGGCAATCAGGGTCGTTGCGCAGGGAGACGCCCTCCTAGCCCCGAGCGTCACACGACGCCTGATCCGTGAGTTCGCGTCCCGCCCCGAAGTCCGGCGCGCTCACCCCGAGGCCCTCGAAGCACTCACGGAGCGCGAGCACGAGATCCTCTCGCTGGTTGCCCAGGGTCTCTCGAACGACGAGATCGCCGGCCAGCTGTTCATCAGCCCGGCAACCGCCAAGACGCACGTCTCCCGCGTGATGATGAAGCTGCACGCACGCGATCGTGCCCAGCTCGTGGTCATGGCGTACGAGTCCGGCCTCGTCGTGCCGGGTCCGCCCGCCGAGTAGAGGCCGCGACCAACCTCCTTGGCGTACTCCCTGGGGCGTACGCAGAACCGCTACCCGCGCACGACGAATCCGCCGCGCTCGCAGCCTACCGTAGGGGAGAACACGAATCCCACGGAGGTGGAGCATGGCCGTTTCCAAGAAGCTGCGGCGACACAAAGGCTGGATCGCCGCAGTCGTGCTCGTGGCAGTCGCAGGCACTGCGTACGCGGTGCTGCAGCGTTCGAAGGCCGAGGAGCCGACGACATCCTACACGACCGAGGCCGCGACGATCGGGACGCTGTCGGTCACCGTCTCGGGCACCGGCAACGTGGAGGTCGACGGGGCGACGGACGTCTACCCGGCCGCTTCGGGCACTGTTGCGTCGGTGAAGGTGAAGGAGGGCGAGTCGGTCAAGAAGGGCGCTGTTCTCTTCACGCTCGACGCAGCAACCGCCGAGGCCAACACGGCCAAAGCGCTGGCGAGCTACCGGCAGTCGCAGCAGAGCGTCGCCCAAGCCGACGCGCAGCTCCTGAAAGCGAACAACTCGTTGGAATCCCTTGAGGATCTGCAGCAGGAGCAGGAGTCGGGAACAACCGCTGAGACGCCGACATCGGGCACCGGCACGCAAGCGACCACCGAGGTCACCGACGCCGATATCGAGGCAGCCGAGGCCGATGTGGCCTCCGCGAAGGCGAGTGTCTCCTCGGCCAAAGCGTCACGCTCGAGTTCGTACCTCGCGTACGAGCAAGTGAAGGACGCCGAAGACGATCTGACGGTGAAGGCTCCGGCGTCAGGCATCATCTGGTCGCTCGACGTCGCGAAGGGCGATTCGGTTTCGCCAGCCCCGGGCTCCGGAAGTGCGGCCTCAAGTGCTTCTGGAACCGCCGCGAGCAGCTCGTCGGCCGTCCCGGTCGTGATCGCTCCGAAGCAGCCGTTCGCGATTCACCTCACCGTAAACGAAGTCGACCTGCCCACCCTGGCGCTCGATCAGCGCGCCGACATCGAGTTCTCCGCCCTGCCCGAGGTCACCGCGACGGGCAAGGTATACGAGATCGGCAGCGAGGGCACCAATACTCAAGGAGTCATCACCTACGACGTGTGGCTGTCTCTCGATGTTGCGGATCCGGCGCTGCGCGAGGTCATGTCAGCATCGGCGACGATTGTGACCGAGGTCGCCCGCAACGCACTTCTCGTGCCAAACGCAGCGCTCAAGTCAGCCGCTGACGGCACCTCCTACGTGCAGGTTCTCGATTCCGGAGCGACCGAGCCCCGCCAGGTCACGGTCGAGATCGGGCTCGGGAACGCAACGCAGACCCAGGTGGTTTCGGGCCTGTCCGAGGGCAACATGGTAGTGACGCAGACAAGCGACTCGAGTGATTCGGACAGCGAGCCCGGCGGCGGGTTCGGGATTCCGGGCATGGGCGGCGGTCCGCGTGGCTAGCTCCCCGGCGCCGATACTCAGCCCGACCGCCACTGGCGTGGTGATCGAGGCCTACGATCTCCACAAGGTGTACGACGGGGCCGGCGCCGAAACCCATGCGCTGCGCGGTGTGACCTTCGAGATCCGTCACGGCGAGTTCGCCGCGATCATGGGGCCATCGGGTTCGGGCAAGTCCACGCTCATGCACATACTGGGCTGTCTCGACACGCCGACGTCGGGCACGTACCGGCTGGCCGGACGCGACGTCGCCGACCTCGAAACCTACGAACTCGCAGAGATCCGCCGCACGACCGTGGGCTTCGTGTTCCAGTCATTCAACCTGCTGCCACGGGCCACCGTCATGCGCAACGTCTGTATGCCGATGCTCTACACACGCGTCCCCGGCGACGAACGCGAGGAGCGGGCGGCGGCGGCCCTTCGCGCGGTCGACCTCGAGGAGAAGCTCTGGTCTCACCGATCGAACGAGCTCTCCGGCGGCCAGATGCAGCGTGTGGCCATCGCTCGCTCGCTCGTCAACGACCCCTCGCTCATCATGGCCGACGAGCCCACGGGCAACCTGGATACCGCGACCGGGGACTCGGTGATGCAGCTCTTCGCGCGACTCAACGACGAAGGCCGCACGATCGTGATCATCACGCACGAACCCGATATCGCGCGGCGCGCGAAGCGGGTAATCCGCCTTCAGGACGGGCTTATCGTCGAGGACGCCGCCACAAGCGCAGCCAACATCCGCCACTACGGGAACGGCCTGGCCGAGGAGGGCGACGTCTGATGCGAATCATCGACCTCTTCGGCGAGACCCTGCACTCGCTCACCTCGAACAAGGTCCGCAGCGGACTCACGATCCTCGGCATCGTGGTGGGCATCGCCTCCGTCATCGCCATGCTCGCGATTGGCGCGGGCAGCCAGGCATCGATTGAGAGCAGCATCCAGTCGGCAGGCTCGAACCTACTCACCGTCATGCCATCTGCCGGCGGCAGCGGCGGGGGCGGTTTCCACATGGGCGCATCCTCGGTCAAGTCGCTCACCGTCGAGGACGCCGAGGCTCTCACGGAGCTGAACCGGATCAGCGGAGTAGCGCCCGAATCCTCGGGAAACGGCCAACTGGTTGCAGGTGACACGAACGCGAACGCATCGATCCTGGGCGTGACCGACGCCTACCTCGGCGTCAAAAGCCTGAACACGATGTACGGCGCGTTCATAACCGAGCGCGACAACCGCGCGTTCGCGCAGGTGGTGGTACTCGGCGCGACACTGGCCGAGGACCTCTACGGCGCGGACATCGACCCGACCGGCGAACGAATCCGGTCAGGCAACATGCTGTTGACCGTGATCGGCGTGCTCGAAGAGAAGGGAACGTCTGGGTTCACGAACGTTGATTCCTCAGCGCTCGTTCCCCTGTCTACACAGCAGCGCTATGTCTCCGGCAATGAGTACCTCTCGACCATCACGCTCACCGTCTACGACGAGAATGAGATGGATGCCGCCGAGGAGGACGTCACCTCGCTGCTGCTTTCGCGTCACAACATCGCCGACCCCGACTACGCCGATTTCCGCATCCAGAACATGGCCGACATCCTGGAGACGGTCTCGACAGTCACCGGAACGTTCACGATGCTGCTCGCGGCGATCGCGGGAATATCGCTGCTCGTCGGCGGTATCGGCATCATGAACATGATGCTCACAACTGTCACGGAACGCACTCGTGAGATCGGGCTGCGGAAGGCCATCGGCGCGGACGACAACGTCATCTCGCTGCAGTTCCTGACCGAATCCGTCGTGCTCACGCTCATCGGCGGAGCGCTAGGGATCCTTGCCGGATGGGGTATCGCGGTAGGAGCTGGCGGTCTCCTTGGCATCGAGGCGATCGTGTCCGTGGACGCAATCGGCCTGGCAGTCGGTGTGTGCGCCTTCATCGGCGTGGTGTTCGGCTTCTACCCAGCGCGACGGGCGGCCAAGATGAGCCCGATAGACGCGCTCCGCTACCAGTAATGCAACCAGCTCGCGCGTGCGAGCCGAGCACAGAGGAGTACGCACAGTGAAGAACGCAATCATCGCCGCGATCGTGGTCGTGCTGGTCGGCGCAGCCTTCTGGGGAGGCACGGTCTACGCAGACCTTGGGTCGGACAATACCACCGCCGGGCGCAGCGGCCTCCCTGGTGGAAGCGACGGGCGCATGGGTCAGATGACCGAGCAGGATCGCGCCAAGTTCCAGAACATGACCGACGCGGAGCGCCAGCAGTTCTTTGAGGAGCAGACCGGCAGCCAGGCGCCGATCGGCGCTATGGGTGGACGACGTGGAGGCACGCTTGAGGGCGAGGTGCTTGATATCGCCACCGACTCGGTGACCATCAAGCTCGCAAACGGCAGCTCCCAGACCGTCTACACCACCGCGGACACGCTCATGGCATACACCGAGGGCGCATCCAAACTGGAAGCTGGAGCATCGGTGCTCGTGTTCGCCGAACCCGAGACCGATGGCGTGACAACCGCGACCACCATCGTCGTGAAGTAGACGCAGGGCGGCTCTACGCTGGTGGAGGAGACTGCCCTCGAGTGCCTCGCCCCCATGTTTCGCTCTCTGCCACCTCGGCAGAGAGCGGTTGGAGCTCGCTGCTAGCCGTTCCCGGCACCTGCTGCCCAGGCTTGGCCGCATACATCGAAGCGTCCGCAAAGGCGATAAGGGCATCGAGGTTCACTCCGTCATCAGGGAACACGGCAACTCCAACACTCGCAGAGAGCGGCACGCGGTTTCCACCAATGAGCAGCTCGCATGCTATGCCGGCCGTAACGCGCGCCACGAGCTCCGAAGCCTCGGCCGCGTCCTTGACCCGGGCGAGCACGACGAACTCGTCCCCACCCACCCGGGCAACGGTGTCTTCTTCGCGAAAGACCGTAGACAGCTGTTTCGCAGCCGCGCGCAGAAGCTGGTCGCCTACAGCGTGACCGTGCAGGTCGTTGACTGTCTTGAGCTGATTCACGTCCGCGAAGAGCACGGCAAGCCGCTCCCCACAACGCTCAGCTCTCGCAATCGCAAGCGCCGCACGATCCCAAAGGAGCGCACGGTTCGCAAGACCCGTCAGCGGGTCACAGTACGCGAGTCTCCGCACCACCGCTTCGGAGCGACGACGCTCGCTCACATCGCGAGCCACGTCCACGATGAGATCCTGTCCGTCGACGCTGGTTGGCGCGATGTTCGACTCAAGAGGGCGTGTGCCTCCTCCGGGCCGTGGCGCCTCGGTCTCGAAGATCGTGTAGGCGCCGTTCTTCACCGCCTCGAGCCGCGACTCGAACTCCTCCAGGTCTTCCTCGCCAATGAGATCGCGGATGTTGGCCCCGACCAGCTCGTCATGCGAGCACTCGCGGTAGATACAGGCGGCGTCGTTCGCGTAGATGATGGTCCCGTCATGCCGGTAGACGAGAACGGAATCGCTGGTCCTGTCGAGTAGCATGGAGTGGAACGCGAGCTCCTGCTGGAGTTTCCGCCGCACCGACAGATCGATTCCCGCGCTCCGGATGCCAATGTTGCGACCCTCGGGACCGCAGAGCACGCGGCGATGCCACACGACCATCCGCTCCTCGCCGTCCGCCCCGATGAGTGTGTACTCGACGTACTCGTCACTGCCGTCGGGCGACAAGAGAAGCTCCGCGAAGCTCTTCCGCACGTCCTCGCGGATGTTCTCGGCGACGAACGTGTCGAACCAGTTGAGCCCGAGAGCCTCCGCCTTCGGGACCGCGATCAATCGTGCGGTCTCATCGTTCATGTCAAGGATGTGCCCCTCTGTGTCGAGAGCCACCATCGCCGCACCCACGCGATTCACGAAAGCGCTCGAGCGCTCGCGCTCCTCGGCCAGCTGATGTCGGGTGCGACGCAGGGAGAGGAAGACGGAGTGAATCCCGATGATTCCCGCAAGCAGCAGCATCGAGACGGCGAGCGCGCTCAATGCCTCGGTGAGATCCCCGCCGGCCATCGCTGCGTGAACCCGACGCCACGCCTGCACGCCGAGCCCAACGCAGAGGATGATCCACGATGCGCGACGCCCGCTCAGGGGAATCATGAAAAGCGCGACGCCAGCCGCAATCACCTGTAGCGCTGCAGCGAAGTACAGAAGTCCTTGTACGGTCGTAGTCGAGCCCACGGCGTGGCCCCCACCCTCGTGTCAAGCCATGTCCAGCAAGTACCGAGCGACATGCGGGACTCCGTGCCCCGGGTACGAGTTGCGTACCTTCACCGGTTCCTGCTGAGGCTCGCCAAGCCCTCTCACTGTACTTGTTCGACGCGGGGGCGCCCAAATCATGCTGGAACACCCCCTACAACCAGTGCTTGAATGCTTCGGAACCTGCGCATCATACCGACACACCATTCGCGCTATCGGGAGTCCGGGTCGCGCGGATGGCGCTGCCGCGATCTTCTTGGTCGCCTACACGTTTATCTGTTGGAGCGATATCCTCATGACAGTGAGGTCGATGGAAGCGTAGGGGGTTGGACCTGGAGGTGGGGGACATGTTCGAACCGGAGATCAAGCACATCGAGGCCGAGAACGTCGCGTTCATCGAGATGCGCGGCCCGTACTCGCAGATCCCTGAAAGCTACGGTCGCCTGTACGGCTGGGTCGAGGCACGCGGGTTCAAGCCCGCGCCAGACAAGATGCCGGCCGCAGTCTACCTGACGATGCCCGAGGAAACATCCGAGGAGAACGCGCTTTGGGAGCTGTGGGCTCCACTGCACGGCGGTCCGCCGGATCTGCCGGTCGACGAGGTGGGCATCGGCATCAAGCGCGTTGAGGCCACGCGGGTCGTGTCGCTAATGCACAAGGGACCGTACGACACGGTCGGCCCCAGCTACGAGAAGGTAGTGGCATTCATCGCCAACGAAGGTCTCGCTGTTTCTGGCCCCCCGATGGAGCTCTACTACTCGGACCCGAATAATACTGCCCCCGAGGACTATCTCACCGAGATTAGATTCCCCATCGGGGACGCCTGAGGAGCACGCCCCGTGTCAGAGGTGGAAGGATCCCGAGAACGCCCCATATCAACG
Organism: Actinomycetota bacterium; assembly: GCA_030682655.1. Taxonomy (NCBI): domain Bacteria; kingdom Bacillati; phylum Actinomycetota; species Actinomycetota bacterium. Next base: position 13,862 of record JAUXNU010000078.1, read on the forward strand.
CGAGCGCTCGCGACAGTGTTCGTGGGGACGACCGGTCTTGCGCTGTGCGTGACGACGCTGTTCCTCGGCATGCGCGCGATTCTCGCGACGGGCACCGGCTTCGTCGCCGTCGGAGGCCCCTACGTGATCGAACACCCCGCGCCCGATTGGGTCTGGGTGATTCCGGTGAGCATCCTCGCCGGATGGGCGTTCGGCGGTCTGCACACCACGGGCGCCATGAGTCTCAAAGGGTTCACGATCGCCGTCCCCGTGTGGGTCGCGCTCTTCCTGGCTCTCGGCTGGAACTCATGGCGCTGCATGTGCTCGCAGCGGGCGCTGGAATCGTAGGAGGACTGCTCTTCTTCAGGGCCCTCGCAGGCTGAACGCGCTTGGAGCTAGAGCTCTATAGCAGCGTCACGAGCGGCGTCGAGGGTTTCGTGGTGCATCGGATAGTGGTCGAAACCGTCGATGCCGATCATCTCCCACAGCGCCCGGCCATCGAGCCACGCGGGATCGAGCACCATTGTGATGCCAGCGTCGCCGGCAAGTTCCGCGTCCGACAGCGCCCGGACCTCGACGAGTAGATCGCCAAAGACCGCGCGCGCTTCCTCGATCACGTCCGCCTCGTCAGCTTCGCGTGCTTCCGCCCAAACTCGCTCGTTGTAGGGCTCCCAACCCTCGCGATCGCGATCGAATGCTGTCGTTTCGCCCTTCCGGGCCGCGCGCAGCCGCTCGACGATGAGCCGCTCATACGCCGTCACGTGCACGACGATGTCCTTGGCGGAATGCACGAAACCGGGCGGAACTTTGTCGAAGCCGTCTTGGCCCGCCGCGGCGACCTTGGCGTCGAATACCGCCCGGGCGGTGACGAGCCGGGCGAGAACCTCATCTCGTGTCATTGCACGCCCTCCGGAGTCGCGTCCTCAGTGCGAACATACCCCGTGCAGGCGCCTCTGTCGCAGGCTCCGGTCTCAGTCGACCCAAGCTACGTTGACGTCGCGCTCCGTGTGTGGCGCAACCGAGAGCCTACTCAACACCTTGTCAATCAAGAGCAGACCCTCGTAGGAGTAGGAGATGCCGTCGTCGCCCTCGGAGACCCTGAGAGCCGCCGCATACCCAATCGCATGCGTCACGGGATCCCTGTGGCGGCTGAGGGTGGCTCGCGCGACCGTGCGCTTCGCGCGCGTAGTTGAGAGTGGTTCCAGAATGGTCACGTGTGCGTAGAACGAGTCCTCGTCGGACAGGTCGGGCTTCCCTCGGCGGACACTCAACATGAACATGTCCCGTCCATTCCGCACGAACGCGATGAGCGCGTTGGGAGGTGACACGTCGGCGAGCTGCTCGCGGAGCGCTTCCACGCATCGCTCGACAGGGCCATCGGGACTGGGATCGAGTGCGCGCACCCACGACGCCTCTTCCTCGAGTGCCCGATCGATGTCGACGAGCGAAATCACCGGCGTGCCAAGGATGGCGCCACTCACGTCGACCAGGTGTTGACGTCTCAACGGGAAACCTCGTGTTGGCTCGTTCACGGCGCAACCCCCGTGCAAACGCGGCCTGCGGTCAGTTTCGACCCGTGCTCCTACTCCCCACTATCGGCATATTGCGCTGATGTGAGAAGCCCACCGACGGCAAAGGCCGCAGCCACGCGAGGGCTGCGCGTTCCAGGACAATTGACGATTCCCGGCCCATTCGGCCAGTGTGAGTGCGATACAGCCGTCCTGCTCGATCGACCCGCCAAGGAGAACCGTGCCACCACAGGTGATCAACCTCTCGCCGGACCCGGCGTGGTACGACGCCATCGCCCGCCGCACATCTCGCCGCAGCTATGATTCCATGCCGGTCGATAGCGCCGTCCTGGATCGCTTGGCCGCCGCCGGCTCGCGATTCGCGACGTCGCCGCTCCGGGCCCGCTGTGAGATCGTGAGCGCCGCGTCGGAGTCTGTGTTCAAAGGGCTCTTCGGCAGCTACGGCGCAGTCAGTGGCGCTCCGTCCTTCGTGGCCTTCATCGGCCCGAAGAATGCCCAAGTCGATTCCGGCTACCTCGGTGAAGCCGTCATCCTCGAAGCGACGCTCGCCGGCCTTGGAACGTGCTGGGTAGCCGGCATGTTCGATGCCGCGAAGGTCGCGGAACACATCGCCCTTGCACCGGACGAGCGCGTACACTCCGTGACCCCCCTCGGGTATGCGACGACGCGGATGCGCGGTGCCGAGTGGGCTATGCACACGCTGGTGCGGGCCTCCACACGCAAGCCTCTGGCAGTGATCGCGGCCGGCTCCGACGGCTGGCCGCAGTGGGCGCAGGCTGCGGCAGGTGCCGTCAGGCCGGCGCCGTCCGGCGGTAACGGACAGCCCTGGCGATTGCGCATGAACGGCGACTCCCTGGTGATCGCCCAGGCGCCCAAGGCGTACTGGACGGCCCCGATCGACTGCGGCATCGCGATGCTACACGCCGAGCTCGGCGCACTTCACGTCGGCGTTCGTGGCTCATGGGAGCTGCTCGAGGCCCCCGACGTGGCACGCTTCACGCCGCTGGCGTAGACGCACGGTTGCGCGACAGCCCCAACTAGCGTTACCATGTGATAACGTTACTGGAGGCGATGTGGTCGAACGCGATCAGGTCGCCCTGTTCTTGGAGCTGCTACGTCAGTGCGCGAGCTGCAGCTTTCGATTCGAGCGACGTCCCGAGAACATGGCGACCCTTGCCAGGCTCGGAATCACGATTCCCGACGCTCGCGCACGGGTGCTCGCGCTGACGCCTGCAGACTACGTCGAAGGTCCGACGGCGCGACCCGAGAACCCGTCTCAGGAGGCGTGGGTGTTCGGACTCAACGTCCGCGGCGCCCAGGTCTACGTCAAAGTCAGCATCCGACTGGAGCCCGCGCGGTGCCTGTGCATCTCGTTTCATGACGCCAAGTGGCCGCTTGCGTTCCCCTATCGCAGCGAACAGAGAAGGGTGGACCGGTGATGCAGGAGCTCGAGTGTTTCGAGTGCGGCAGACTCGTCACCCCCAGAATCGAAGAGCGGCTTCAGACCCTGCCCGTGCGCGACGAGCCCACCGAAGTCCTCGCCAAGATCGGCGTCTGCCCGGAGTGCGGCGCAGACATGTCCGTCGAGGAGTTCGACAACGCTACGCTCGTCGCGGCCTTTAACAGCTACCGACAGAAGCACGGCCTCATGGCCCCGGAGGAGATCCACCGCCTCCGCAAACGGTACGGCCTCGGCGTGCGCCCCTTCTCGCTTCTGCTTGGCTGGGGCGAGATCACGCTTCATCGCTACGAATCCGGCTCGCTACAGGACGCGGCGCACGAAGCAGGCTTGCGCCTGGCCGAGGAGCCAGCGAACATCCGCATCCTCCTTGGCGCCAATGGCCACAAGCTCACCGCTCGCCAGCGTGCACGGCTCGAAGCGCACCTTCAGGCGATTGAGAACGGTGTCCGCGCGGCCAGTGCGCCCGAGCTTCAGGACCGGTTTGTCGCACGCGAGGAGCAAGACGCGTACGGCGGATGGGTGCCCCTGAGACTCTCGAAGCTCCGCGAGATGCTGTTGTACTACGCCTCCATGCCGAACATGTACGCGACGAAACTCAACAAGCTGCTCTTCTACGCGGACTTCGCGCACTACAAGCGGCACCGGGTCTCAATCTCCGGGTCACCATACTTGGCCTTCCAGCACGGTCCCGTCCCTCAACACTACTCGTGGATCGAAGCGGATCTCGTCGAAAGCGAAGAACTGGGCATCGAAGAGGTCTTCTTCCCGAGCGGCGACTCCGGCACCGTGCTCCGATCACTGCGCAAGCCGGACATGTCGCTCTTCTCCGCCGAGGAGCTGGCGACCCTGCGTCGCGTGGCCGATGAACTCGCAGGCCTCACGAGTAAGGCTCTTCGGGACCGGTCGCACGCGGAGAAGGCGTGGGCCAAGACGCCTCAGCGCAAGATGATCAGCTACGAGATGGCCGACGAGCTGTCGCTGTAGCCGGCTTGGAGACACGCTTGCCAACAGCACACGCGTATACTCTGATTCGACGTGTTCCAAGACCTGGGGAGGGGTCGAGTGAACAACTACGAGATTCTCGAGCGCTACTCCAGAGGGGATCTTCGTCGACTTGCCAAGGGCAAGATCTCGGAGATTGTCGGCCTCGACGCAAACAAGATCCTCAAGGACTTGAGTCGGGTGTTGGGCAACTACGAGAGCATCAGACGCAATGTCGAGTTCCGCACACCACCCGCTGACACGATTCTTGAGACGCTCCTTGAGGCCGACGGCCACAGGATCCGCGTGGACGACTTGAAGCCTGCGGTGCGTGCGAGAATCAAGACCTATCGTTCCGCTTCAAGGAATCTCGACCTCCAGAATCCGATCAAGGGCTACCGCCTGTACGCAACGATGCTCGCTGCAGCGTGGGACTACGAAGGCGACCTACTCCCAGCCGAAGCGAATCTCCTCAGAGTCCTCCGGCAGGAGCTCGGTATCTCGCGCACGAACCACCAGCTCATCATGGCGCATGCAGACATCGGGCGACTGACATTCGATGCGTCGGAATACGAAGCGGAGCTGACATTCCTCTCGAACGAGGGCATCGTCCTGGTCTATGCAGACGATGAAGACACGCACTTCGTGTTGTCCGACGAAACGGCCGAGAGCCTCCTGCAGCTGTGGGGTTTCGAGATGGAGCACTCGCAATACGCGCGATTGCTGAGCGGTCTGGCGAAGAATCAGCTCGCGAAGCCTCTCAGAACCGCCCACATTCGCGTGTCTGGCTCAGCTGGTGAACTGGTCACGCGCATCATGGAGAACGAGATTCCGCCAAGCGTAGTTCTCAACTCGCTTCCCGGCCGTGAGCTGGCGGCGCTCCTTGAGAGACTCAGTCTCACCAAGACTGGGAAGAAGGAGGATCTCGTACTTATCGTACTTAGGGTCATCGATCATTTCAAGTCCAACGGTGACGTCGAACGGAATCCTGAGCCGTGTGTGGTCCAAGAACCCACCTGCGAACCGGAGATTCTTCGAGAGGAGACCGTTGCGGACCTGCTCGGCCAACTCAGTTCTGATCGCATAGCGGACCTGCTCGAGACCCTGGACCTCAAGAAGTCCGGCTCCAAGACCACCAAGATCGAACGTCTGACACGAAGTCCATACAACGTCGAGACCATGCTCCAATCGCTCTGCCTCGACGACCTGCGCGAACTCGCCTCAGGTCTCGGCCTCCGCAAGTCCGGAAACAAGGGCGATCTGATCGCTTCCGTCATCTCCTTCTTCAAAGACGAGGCGATCACCGAGAGCCCGATATCGCCCAAGGATCTCCTAGACTTCTACATTGAAATCGCCTGCCAGGATCGCCGCGCCTACCCCCAGGGGACAATGGGCGGCTACCTGAGCACAACCCGTATCGGATTGGATTTTGAGCGCGCAACCCGATACATCTTCAAGAACATGTTGAGTCTCGATACCAAAGCCCAACGAGCGGGGTGTGAGGAACCGGACGGCATCCTGACCGACGATGATGATCGGTTCTTCTGCTACGAGTGCAAGACCGTTCTGTCGCCACCCTATTCACTTCCGATTCAGCACCGCCTCCAGATTCGCAACTACATTGACCGGATAGCCCAATCGCGCCGCGCCGATCGCCTCGGCGGGTATCTCATCATTTCCCACAGCTTCGGGGACAACATCGAGCAGAAACTCGCGGAAATCCAGGCAGCATCGGACATACCGATTGCCGCGATCACAGCACAGGACCTCCTCGGCTTCGCCCGCAAGTGGCAGCAAGACCACCCGATCGACACGTATCCGATAGGGAACGCGCTGCGGAACGGCAGGCTGAGTGCTCGCCAGATGGAACGCGCCTCCTGGTAGTCGCTCCCGTTGTGGCTACACGGCTTGTGCCACCCGCACGCTCCTCCACACCCGCACACCCCCAGCGCCAGGCACGCCACTGTCGCAGCCGCGAAGAACGCCATCCCTGCCCCACTCGAAAGAGCCCTCCGCAATCCCGGCCATCACGACCATGAACGTGATCGCCGCAGCCATCGCCATGGCCTTGACCGCAAGCACGGCCGAGATATCCAAGGAGCCCTGTCGCCACCAGCCGAACACTCCGACACCGGCCACAACGGCAACGCCAATCGCGGTCGCCAGGCACAGGGCCGCGATCCTGCGGTAGTCCGACCCGCTCACGCCACAACCAGCTTCCCGGCCACAGCGCGCGTCCACTCGGCGATCGCGTCATAGTCGCGGAAGTCACCCTGCGGCGCCTTCATCGCCTTCATGATGAGACGCTCCGGCAGAGAGAACTTGCCGAGATCGTTCATCCCGGCGAACAGACCCAGGTCGACCGGCTCCACGCCCGTCTCGGCGATGATTGGGTCGGTGTACGCGCGAACCTCATCGGCCTTCTCCGGGGTTGCGGCCATCGTCAAGCCTGCCGTGAAGAACGCCGTCGGGCGCGACTTGAGCGCGTCTGCGTTGGTGTTCACCCACGCCTTCACCACGCCGTGCCAGTTGCCCGCTCGGACTCCGCTGCCCACAACGATCGCGTCATACGCGGACGGATCCGGCTTCTCGCCCGCCGCCACGACGTCCACCGTCACGCCGACATCGGCAAGCGTCTGGCCGATGTGCTCGGCTATGCCGGCCGTGCAACCCGTCTTCGTTCCGTAGACCACCAACACCCTGCTCATTTCAACTCCCTGTCGTCTCACCCGCCGCCTCGCCGGCGGCTCCTCCTTGGCCGCGTAGGCCATGTGCAACGCTGGCGGTATAGTACTAGACGAAGTCATTTCCAGCTTCTGTCCGCGTCCCTTGGGGGGAAGGACTCACCGTGAATCTCTCCACCGTTCGAATCGACAAGCCCGAGTCGGTCAGCCTCATCCTTGGCCAGTCGCACTTCATCAAGACGGTCGAGGACATCCACGAGACACTCGTCGGGGCGGTGCCGGGCATCACCTTTGGCATCGCCTTCTGCGAAGCTTCCGGGGAGCGCTTCGTGCGCGTGAGCGGGACCGACGCTGACCTGCAAGAACTCGCGACGAGGAACGCGCTCGCGATCGGGGCCGGCCACACGTTCGTGATCCACCTCGGCGAAGGCTTCTACCCGATCAACGTCCTGAACGCCCTCAAGATGGTGCCGGAGGTCTGCCGCATCTTCTGCGCGACGGCGAACCCGGTCGAAGTGATCGTCGCCCAGACCGAGCTTGGCCGAGGAGTGCTCGGCGTCATCGATGGCTCCTCGCCGCTCGGTGTCGAAGACGAAGCTGGCGTCGTCTGGCGCAAGGGCCTCTTGCGCGCCATCGGCTACAAGCTGTAGGGCGGCGCGGATCCACGTGGCCATCCCGGCGCCCCAAGACATGCAAACGACCGTCGACGAGATCGTCAGATCCTGGCCCGACGTCCGGGCCAAGAACATCTTCGGCCACCGCGGGTACATGCATGGCAGGAGGCTGTTCGGGTTCCTGGCGGTCGGCGGCGTTACCGTCAAGGCGTACGACGACGATTTCGCTGCAGCGCTCTATGCACGCGACGGCGTGCGAGCGTTCGCATACGCCGACACCGAGATGCGGGGATGGCCGGTCCTTCCGCTGCGCGGGGAAGCCGATCTTGAGGCGGCACTCTCCACGCTGAAGGACGCCTACGACGCTGTGGGAGCAGGGCCACCTGGGCACCACACCGATGACGACTAGCTCTCCGCGTCACTGCCCGAGTCGTCGGAGGAGACCGCCTCTGTCCCACGTCCGCGTTGCACATTGGCGCTGAGCAGCATCACGGCACCGACGAGCAACAGCACTCCGGCGACGGGCAGCAGCTTCGATAGTCCGAGTACAAGAACGAGGACAAGCACCACACCTCCGGCAGCTAAAGCTGCCGCGCCCGCGTCGACCCTCTGATTCGCGCTCTTGGCTGAACGTGCCATGTGGCACCACCCTTCCGCACACAGTATGTACCCTCATGCGTTGCTATGGCAGCAGCGACGCCGGGTGGCAGTTGTCGCACAGGTCATCCTGGCTCTCAGCGAGCATGCGAGCATTCTGCGTCTCATGAGGGAAGTTCTGGAACAGCGGGTTGTCCGTCCCGGCGTCGCCCGAGGTCCGACCGTCGCCGTACCGGTAGATTCGCGCAGGCGCCACAGCACCGACGGTCCCCACATCACGAGAATCCTCGTGGCATTGCTGACAGATCGGCTCGTGCCCTGTCTGCTCGGCCGTCCTCGGATATGGCATGACGTATCCCCTGTTGTGCCAGATGCCTGAAGGCACACCGCCAAGGAGCCCCATCGTCCCCATCGTGGTCTCAAGCGAGACATCGCTCTTCACGATGGCCGCGTTGTCGTAGGTGAAGGGCGTTGCATGGGTGGCCGAGGTGTCCGTCGGGTGGTTCATCACCGTGGGGAGACCGGAGCGGCGTCCCCGATGACAACCGACACACCAGTCCGCACCATAGTCATCGCTAGTCGTATTCGAGCCGGTGGGTGTCCGCTTGAGGAGCTTGTCCGAGGACCAGACCGTGAGCCAGCCAAGGTCCGTGGCGTGGAAGCGAATCCGCTCCCCGCTGAAGGGCTCCACGCAGTCGGCATCGTGGGGATTGTGGCAGTCATCGCAAGAGAGGAAATCGCCTTCCCCCGTGAAGACGAATGTGGCCGCGCCGCCGGTAGCGGCGTTGCCTCCAGGAACGGTGTTGGTGGTGTCGATGCGGTGCCCAGCGCCAACGGAGAGACCTCGTGCAGTAATCGCGCCATAGACGCCCATACCCCCGGTGCCGTCATGGCACACCAGGCAATTGGCCTTGATCGTGGACTTGGGGAGAAGCTTGATGCCACCGGCAGGCGAGTTGTGGACTGCATGGCAAGCAAGGCATTTGCGAGTCGTGGTCAAGTAGCCGGAATGTGGTCCTTGGCGAGTCGCGAACGGGAACTCCTCCGTGTGACAGGCGGGACAGTCCAGCGTGTCGCCGGTCCACGTAGCCCCGCCTTCACGCCATGCGAAAGCCGCCTGGGCCGGAATCAGACACCAGGCCACCACCAGCACCAGCGCGAGGTGCCGTGAGTGTCGCAAGATTGCGGCGCTCTTCATGTCAGCTCTTGGACTCGACGTCCTCCACCCGCCCTTCGTCCTTAATATTCCACAATACATCCAGGCGGGGGGCGACGCCACCGTCGAATGTGACGGATGAACTGCGGGTCTCTGTCGAATCTGATCGCCGGTCTCACCGGTCAGATGGTGTCGCTCCCAGGTGCGATCCGTCACAGAAGGGCTTGTTCGTCGAGCGACCGCAGCGGCACAGTGTGACCCTGTTGCGAACCTCGTACTCCTCACCGTCCGCGCCGGTGACCGGAATGCCCCCACTCACGAACAGCGGGCCGCTGGCACCTACCGACGGGTCTTCGACCAGGGCGATTCGCGCAGGCAGCTCCGGCTCGATCTCGGTGCCGTCTTCGTCGCACAGCACGTAACGCCCGGAAGGGCACAGTGTCGCCTCTTCCTCGGCGAGAGCACGGGACCGGGAGTCATCACACTCTTCGATCAGGTTCCACAACCCACCACCGCGATCGCAGAAGCGGGCTTCGGCGCAGAGCTTGCGCGCGTCATGGAGCTTCACGCCGGGTCCTTCGAGCGGGACAGCCTGCATGGCGTAGGGATCGTGTCCGGCGGTCTCGCTGCCGTCGAAGCTCACCGACATGTGTGAGCCGTCGCAGAAGGGCTTGCGGTCCGAAGAACCGCACCTGCAGAGCAGGTACCGTTCGGCGGCGGGAAAACGTTCGACCTCTCGCCAGCCAACGGACTCGCCAGCCTCGTTCGTCAGGATCTCGAGGCGCACGAGCGGGACGCTCCCCGACACGACATAGGGGCCGTTCCGCGTAATCGAGATGCGCATGCCTTCGGTGTCCTTCACGGGTTCTCCCCTTGTGGCGGCAACTCCGGAAGGAGTGTACCGCGCGAGCGTCGAACCCGCCGCGTGCGACCCGGCATCGACTATCCACGCGTGCGACTCGGAGCCTTATCGCCGCGGCACACTACAGGAGCAGGCGGCTTGGCGCAGAATGGAGCCGCCAAGGAGGTTGCCTGGTGCTGAAGGTCATCGTGTTCGTGTGTGGTGCCGCTTTGATGGGACTTGAGCTCGTCGCGGCGCGCGTGCTCGCGCCGGCGATGGGCAACTCGATCTACGTATGGGGCAGCGTCATCAGCACCGTGATGGTGGCCCTTAGCCTCGGCTACTGGATCGGCGGACACGCGGCGGACCGCTGGGGCGCGTCCCGCCTCCTTCCCCTCGTCATCGCTGGCGCTGCGTTCTTCACCGTCCTGGCGCCGCCCATCGCTGCAGCAACGCTCTCGTGGGCGTCCGACATGGGACCCCGCCTCGGCTCGCTCGTGGCCTCAGGGCTCATCTTCTTCGTTCCGGCACTCCTGCTCGCAATGGTCAGCCCGCTCGGCGTTCGCCTTGCGACCACCCGAGGACTCGAGCACATCGGGCGTTCGGCTGGCAGCCTGTACTCCATATCGACCGCAGGAAGCATCGTCGGTACGCTCGCGACCTCGTTTTGGCTAATCCCGCTCCTGTCGCTCGAACCGCTCATCGTGTGGACCGGGTTCTTGCTCGGTCTTGCAGCGCTCGCGGCGCTCGGTCTCGCGGCCCGCAGCGCGATCGCACAGGCCGCCAAGGGTAGCGAGCCGTCGACTCCCGAGCGGCTCAGCTCGCGTTTCGCGGTGTCCGCCGCCCTCGGCCTCGTGCTGGCGTGCACCGCGATCGGCGGGTGGGTCCTGTCGGATGTCGGCGCAGGCTCAGCCACCAACGCAACCGGCGAGACGATCCTCTTCCGCGCTGACACGCAATACCACCGCATCACCGTGACCGAGGACGAGACCGTCCGCCATCTGCGCTTCGACCGGAGCCACCAGTCCGCGATCTACCTCGACAACGGATACGAGAGCGCCATCCGATACCCCGACTACCTGCACCTGACGGTAGCGGCCAAGCCCGACGCCAAGCGCGTGCTGGTCCTCGGATTGGGCGGAGGCACGCTCGTCAAGAGAATGTGGCGTGACTACCCCCAGATGAGCATCGACGCCGTGGAGATAGACCCGGTCGTCGTCGAGGTCTCCCAGCGCTATTTCGGCCTGCCGGACGATCCGCGTATCCGCGTCTTCGCCGAGGACGCCCGACGCTACATCCAGCGCACGAACGAGACCTACGACATCATCGTCATCGACGCGTACTACGCCGACGGCCTGCCGTTCCACCTGACGACGACCGAGTTCCTTGGCGAGGTCAAAGCACGCCTTGCGCCCGATGGCGTGGTCGCGTACAACGTCATCTCGTCAGTCGAGGGCGACGACAGCAAGCTTTTCCGAAGCATGTACCGGACGGCCGGTGGCGTGTGGAGCCACCTGGCTGTCTTCCCTCTCGACATCGCCGCCCAGGACAACCCGGGCCTCATCCGCAATATCATCGTGCAGGCCACAGATTCCGACATTCCCGAGGAGATCCTGCGCGAACGCATCGCGAGCCGGGTCGATGGACGCGTATCGATCGGAGGCTTCGACAGGTTCGGAGAGGATCTCTACACCGAGATCGTCCCTGTCGCGGACGTCCCCGAGCTGACGGACTCACACGCGCCGACCGACTCGCTCATCACCGTCAACTGAGCGGCCGCGGCGCCCTGCCACCGGCTACCCCCTCCCCGTCCGCTTCTTGAAATCCTTCGCGCTCTTCAAGATGATCTTCCACTTGCGAACCTCCTCGGCCCGCAAGCGTGCATCCGTCTTCATCGCGGCGACCTCCGCCTCGCGGCGCAGCTTGTGCCAGCTCATCAGCCGCCCCTCGGCCAGTTCACCGGATTCGACAGCGGCTGTGACCGCGCAACCAGGCTCCTCGGCATGCATGCAATCGCGAAAGCGGCAGCTCTCAGCGAACCGCTCGATGTCGGGGAATGCTGCTGCGATGCCTTCCTCGGCGTCGGTCAGTGCGAGTGCGCGCAGGCCGGGCGTGTCGACGAGCACGCCTCCGCCGGGCATCGCGATCAGCTCTCGCGCAACGGTCACGTGACGACCCTTGCCGTCCACGACGCGAACCTCGCGCGTGGCCTGCCGTTCCTCGCCAAGGAGTGAGTTGATGAGCGTCGACTTCCCGGCACCCGACGGGCCGATGAGCGCGACGGTGCGGGCTCCACCCGTGTACGCGCCGAGCGCGTCTACGCCCTCGCCTGTGGCTGCGCTCGTCAGGTGCACGTCAACGCCCAGCGCCACTGCCTCGACTGCGGCGACGGCCCCTTCGGGGTCAGGCGACAGATCGGCCTTCGTCAGCACGACGACCGGCACGGCACCGCTGTCCCACGCAAGCGCCAGCTCCCGCTCGATGCGCCGCAGATTGGGGTCGCCTGGAATCGGATGCACCACGAACACCGTGTCGATGTTGGCGGCGAGTACCTGGGCATCGGAGGTCGTTCCCGGATCACCTCGCATGAACGCCGAGGAACGATCGAGTACCGCCTCGACCTGCGCCACGTCGAGATCGGGCGGAGCGAAGAGCGCGACCCAGTCGCCGGCGGCGGGCAAGTCGGCAGCACCGCGAGCGCGCTTCAGCAGTCGAGTGGACGGCTCCGCGCGCACGACACCGTCACCGGTCGCAGCAAGCACACTGCCCCGGTCGGCGCGGATCACACGAGCGGGAAGAAGGCCTTCCTCGGCGAAGGGCGCGAACAGCGCCTGCCAGCGGGGGGAGAAACCGATGGGTTCGAGATCGGAGTGAGAGGACAACGCGGGTTCCTTTCGCCAAGGTGCCCGCGGTCGGTCAGACGCGGCGCACCGGGATTGAGGCATACGGCAGAATGGGCGCGTCAAACGCCCTGGGAGCTATGGCATGCATCTGCGTCGCCTCCTTCCGGTGGTCCGTAGCCCCAGTATAGCCGAGGAGCGCGGCGGCTTCCGCGCGGCCGTGCTTCCGCAGCCCCGATGTCGAGGCGGTCGTGCCACCACTCGTCCGCCATGGCATACTGTCCGCCAGGGGTGAGGACATGGACCGCGCGATCGAGCACCGCTTCAGAGAGCTCAGCCATCTCATCGGCAACACGCCGCTGCTCGTCATCGAGATGCTCTACCGCGGTCAGCCGCGCCGCGTCTATGCGAAGGCCGAGCACCTCAATCTCACAGGCAGCGTCAAGGACCGCATGGCCTCACATGTACTGCGCAGCGCGTACGAGCGGGGAGAACTCACGCCTGGCGCACCCATCGCCGAGGTCACCAGCGGAAACACCGGCATCTCGTTCGCCGCGATCGGCCGCGCACTGGGTCATCCCGTGACGATCTTCATGCCAGACTGGCTGAGCCGCGAGCGCACCGACCTCATCAGGAGCTTCGGCGCAGACTGCCGGCTCGTATCGCAGGCGGAGGGCGGCTTCCCGGCCTGTATCGAACTCGCCGATCGCTTCGCCAAGGAGAACCCTGGCTGCTTCCTTCCGCGGCAGTTCAGCAACTTCGACAACAGCGAGGCCCACGAACTCACCACAGGCCCGGAGATCTGGTGGCAGCTGCGGTTCGTAGGCCTCGAGCCCGATGGGTTCGTCGCCGGCGTCGGAACCGGCGGGACCGTGATGGGAGTCGGGGCGTACCTTCGTGCGCAGAAACCGACGGTCTCGGTCCACCCGCTCGAGCCGCTGAACTCCCCGACACTTCGGGTCGGCCACAAAGTAGGTTCCCACCGCATCCAGGGCATCTCCGACGAGTTCGTCCCGCCGATCCTCGACCTGGCCGCACTCGACGAGATCCTCGAAGTGGACGACGGGGACGCAATCATCATGGCCCAGCGCCTCGGGCGCGAGCTCGGGCTGGGAGTCGGCCTCAGCAGCGGGGCGAATCTCCTTGGCGCGCTCATGGTGCAAGACAGGCTTGGGGACGACGCTGTCGTGGCCACGGTATTCGCCGACGACAACAAGAAGTACCTGTCGACCAGCCTGCTGCGGGACGAGCCCGTCGGCGACCGCTTCATGAGTCCCGAGATCGAGCTTCGAGGATTCCGCGCGATCAAACGCGCGTGCACGACTTGCTGCGACGGCCCTGAGTGCACAAGGTTCTTCGCCGAGGACGGCGCGCCGCTACCCGTCGACTGCCCACGCCGCACGACTGGCTGAACGCGCGAGCTAGAGCAGCGGCAGATACTCCTCCAGCTCCCAGGCGGTCACGCGACTGCGGTAGTCGTGCCACTCCATGCGCTTGTTGCGCACGTACCAGTTGAACACCGGTTCGCCAAGGGTCTCGCGCATGAGTGCGCTGCTCTCCAGAGCCGTGATCGCCTCGTGCAGGTCCTCGGGAAGCTGCCCGATGCCCAGTTCGGCGCGCCGCTCGTGGGTCATCTCGTAGACGTCGTCGGTGACGTCGGCAGGAAGCTCGAGGCCTCGCTCGATGCCATCGAGTCCGGCGGCGAGCATGACCGCGAACGCGAGGTAGGGGTTGCAGGCCGGATCGGGTGAACGCAGCTCCACGCGGGTCGCCGCTTCCTTGCCCGGTTTGTACATGGGCACGCGCACGAGCGCCGAACGGTTGCGATGCGCCCAGCAGATGTGGACAGGGGCCTCAAAACCGGAGACGAGTCGCTTGTAGGAGTTAACCCACTGGTTGGTGACGGCGCTGATTGCCGGCGAGTGGTGCAGCAGACCGGCAACGTAGCCCTTTGCGATGTCCGAGAGGTTGTGTTCGTCGGCGGGGTCGAAGAACGCGTTCGACTCACCGGTGAAGAGCGACTGGTGTACGTGCATGCCGTTGCCCGCCTCGCCGTACATCGGCTTGGGCATGAACGTCGCGTAGACGCCGTTGAGCTGGGCGACCTCCTTGACGACAAGCCGATAGGTCATGACCTTGTCGGCCATACGCAGGGCTTCGTCGTAACGCAGGTCGATCTCGTGCTGGCTCGGACCGACCTCGTGGTGGCTGTACTCCACCCGGATGTCGAAGTCCTTGAGGGTTCGGACGGTCTGCTTCCGCAGGTCCACGGACAGGTCGCGCGTCGTCATGTCGAAGTACGTGCCGTGGTCCAACACCTCGGTCGAATGATCGTCACGAAGGTAGTAGTACTCTAGCTCCGGCCCAACGTAGAACGTGAAGCCCTTCTCGGATGCCTTGGCGAGCGTCCGCTTGAGCACGTAGCGTGGGTCGCCATCGTATGGTGTCCCGTCCGGGCGCATGATGTCGCAGAACATCGTGGCAACGAGCTGGCCGTCCTGGCGCCAGGGGAGTATCTGCAAAGTCGCAGGGTCCGGCAGAGCGATCATGTCGGATTCCTGGATACGGGCGAATCCCTGAATCGACGAACCGTCGAAGCCCATGCCTTCGGACATTGCCGTGTCGAGCTCGTCGATGGTGATCACGAACGTCTTGAGGAACCCGAGGACGTCCGTGAACCAAAGATGGATGAACTCGACTCCCTGCTCCGTGATCGCCTCGATAGCATCTGCGCGCAACTTGTCGAGCATTCGCGTCCCCCTTGCATATGTTTCGGGCGTATTGCCGCAATACTTCGATTGTGTTTCGTACTCCGCTAGAATAGCCGCATCCGGCGCTCCAACCAACTGGGAGGAAACATGAATCTGCAGCGTCCGAATGGAAACGACGCTACCCAGACCTCGAACCGGTCTCGCGATGTCGTGCCCGGCTCCGGCCTGTGTACGCGCTGCGTGGACGGGTGTCGCGGCAACTGCGAGGTCTTCAAGGCATCGTTCCGCGGCCGGGAGGTCATCTATCCCGGGCCCTTCGGTGAAGTCACCGCAGGTGGCGACAAGGACTACCCGATCGACTACTCGCACCTGAACATCCAAGGCTATGCGCTCGGCGCGAAGGGCCTGCCCGCCGGGGTCGAGGGCAACCCGGACAACACGCTGTTCCCGATGGTCGACACCGAGACCGAATTCGGCTACCAGAACAAAGTCAAGATGAAGGTGCCGATCTTCACCGGCGCACTCGGCTCCACCGAGATCGCCCGCAAGAACTGGGAGCATTTCGCTACCGGCGCCGCAATCAGCGGCATCTCGCTCGTGTGCGGGGAGAACGTCTGCGGCATCGACCCGGCGCTTGAGCGTGACAGCAACGGCAAGGTCACGCGCTCGCCCGATATGGAGCGCCGCATCGAAACCTATCGCCGCTACCACGACGGCTACGGCGACATCCTCGTGCAGATGAACGTCGAGGACACGCGCCTCGGCGTGGCAGAGTACTGCGTCGAAAAGCTCGGTGTCGAGACGATGGAGCTCAAGTGGGGCCAGGGCGCCAAGTGCATCGGCGGCGAGATCAAGGTCGACTCGCTCGATCGCGCACTCGAGCTCCAGGCCCGCGGCTATCTCGTGACTCCCGACCCGTCGAACCCGACAGTCCAGGCCTCGTTCAAGGACGGCGCCATCCGCCAGTTCGAGCGCCACAGCCGTCTGGGCTTCGTCGATGAGGACGAGTTCTACAAGGCCGTCGACCACCTGCGCGCGCTTGGCGCCAAGCGAGTGACTCTCAAGACCGGCGCCTACCCCATGCGCGAACTCGCGATGGCCATGAAGTGGGCCAGCAACGCCAAGATCGACCTGCTCACCATCGACGGTGCACCCGGCGGTACCGGCATGAGCCCGTGGCGCATGATGGAGGAGTGGGGCGTTCCGACCTTCTACCTGCAGTGTATGGCCAACGAGCTCGCCGAGAAGCTCACCTCGCAGGGCGCGTACGTACCCGACATCGCCATCGCAGGCGGGTTCTCCTCGGAAGACCATGTCTTCAAGGTTCTCGCGCTTGGGTCACCGCACACCAAGGCCGTCTGCATGGGTCGCGCGCTGATGATTCCGGGCTTCGTCGGCAAGAACATCGAAACCTGGATGAAGGAAGAGGACCTGCCCAAGACGGTCTCGCAGTTCGGCAGTACGAAGGAAGAGATCTTCGTGGGCTACGAGGCGGTCAAGGCCGAGTACGGCGACGATGCCGACAAGATGCCGCTCGGAGCCATCGCGCTCTATACCTACGCGGACAAGATCAAGGTCGGGCTACAGCAGCTCATGAGCGGCAGCCGCAACATGAACGTCGACTCCATCTCGCGTGCCGACGTCATGGCACTCACGCCGGAGGCAGCGGAGATCTCGGGCATCCCGTTCGTCATGGACGCATATCGCGACGAAGCGATGCGCATCATCGAGGGATAGCGCGAAGACACCCGCTAGCGTTGAGAGGGCCGCTCCCAAGGGGGGCGGTCCTCTTGCGCTGTAGCTCGCAGTTCAGAGGTGGTGCGCTATCCTGCTGCTCCGCGCATCGCAGCCGCAACCGCGTCTCCGCGAGTGCGCCGCACGCCGGCGCGGTACGTCGCGCGGTAGGCCTCGAGGTCGAATGGCAGGAACTCCTCGGCAGCTCGACGGCCGGAGGCGAAGAGCGCCTCGCGCCGCTGGCGCGGGAGGGCGAACTCGGTCGCCCCCACTCCAAGCGTTCCGATCGGGATCGTTCGCGCGAAGTCGGCCTGCTCGATGTAGAGCCTGTCGTGCGCCTCGACCATCGTCTGCACGAGCGAGATCGCGTATCGAACCGCCCCGATCGACTTCAAACCGAACTCTGCCGGGTCGGTGATGCCCTTGGAGATGGCACCCCGCGTGTTCGCCTCCACAAGCAGCAACCCGAACGTCGGCCAGCGCGGCTCGTGGGTGTCGAACACCCACACCGGGAAGTTCGAAAGCATGCCACCATCGACGAGCAGGTGTTCGCGCTTGTCACGCGGGTTCGTCATCCGGACCGGCTCGAAGAAGACGGGGATGCTGGCCGAGGCGCGCACCGCGCGGGCGACCGACAGCTCGTCCGGCTCGATGCCCAGGTGCGTGCCTGCATCGCGCGGGAGCACGAGCATGTCGTGGGTCGTCACGTCCGAGACCACGACCTGCGCCGACCACCAGAACCGCGGGTCATCGCCCTCGTCGTCGGTCCGCAGGTCGGCGAATGTCCGCACGTCCTTGGCGGCGAGCTTCTCGGCCAACCACCCCTCGAGACGATCACCCTCGTAGATGCCGTAGTCGAGCAGCACGCTGAGCGGCGCGTCGGCGACCGGGATGCGGTCCTCCCACCCCTTGTCCAGGAAGTCGGTGAAGTCCACAGCTACGAGCATGTCCCGCAGCTCTGCCGCCGAGTAACCCGCCGCATGGAGCGCCGCAACGATCGCACCTGCCGAGGACCCCGCCCTCCTCTGCGCGACATAGCCCCGCTCCTCGAGCACCGAGAGCGCTCCTACCAGCCCGATGCCCTTCATGCCGCCGCCCTCGAAGACGAGATCGGCTTTCAGCTCCTCGGCCATGTCTCTGCGGACCGCGATCTCCGGAGTCAACAACGCACGGCGATTCCCTACCGGCGCACCCGGTCGATCCGCTCCCTCCACGCGCAGTCTATCGCCGCAAGGTCCGGGCTTCCAGCGCGACCTCCCCAGGTGCCATACTCACCGTCATGGCCGAGCACACGAAACTGCCCGAGGGCGCGCAGCACCTCGTCGGAGATACGCACTATGTCCCCGGCCTTACGAACTCCGGCTTCATCTCGGGGCTGCTCATCGACACCGGCGCCGAGGAACTCGTCTACGAGGACGTGGCGATCGACCGCCTGGCCATCACGCACGGCCACGCCGATCACTTCGCCTGCGCTGCGGCGGTGCGCGAAGCCGGAGCCCGCGTTGCTGCCGCTCGCGACGACGCATCGCTGGTAGAGAACCCCGACATCAACATCCGCGGCATGTTCTCGTGGGCCAAACCCGGCGACCTGCTCGTGACCAAGCTCTTCCGAGGAGAACCGTGTCGCGTAGACGAGTACATCGAGGACTGGTCCGACCCGCGCGCAACCGCGATTCCGCTCCCCGGCCACACCCTTGGACACACCGGATTCCTTACCGCCGATGGCGTCATGTTCACCGGCGATGCGCTCTACCTGCAGGAACTCTGGGAGCGGCACCCTCTGCCGTATGCGATCGATCCGGACATGGTGGTCTCGTCACTCGAACGAATCCGGGCACTCGACTTCGAATGGCTTGTGCCCGCCCACGGTCGACCCGTTTCGCGCGACGAAAGCTTCGGCCACATCGACCACCACATCGGCCAGATCCGCGCGATCGAGAGCCTCATCCTGGCCCTGCTCACACAGCCGCGCTCTACCGAGGAGATCATCGCGCTCATCTCGGCTGACCGCTGCCTGTCAGACAACCCGGCACAGTACTGGCTGGCAGTGACCACCGTGAAGGGCTTCCTTGGCGGACTGCTCTCGCGCGGAGAGATCGAGTTCTACGTGCGTGCGCACTCGGGCTGGTGGCACGCGCTGTAGCCCGTGGGCCGGGCCGGGCTGCGAGTCCCGGCGAGACAGTGAAATGTGACCGCCGCCGCGACTTCGGGTACCCTTCCTTGGATACCATCCTGTCCCCGACCGAAAGGAGCATGCATGAGCATCAAAGGCACGCGGACCGAGGCGAACCTGCTCAAGGCATTCGCTGGCGAGTCGCAGGCGCGCAACCGATACACCTACTTCGCGAGTGTTGCGAAGAAGGAGGGCTACGAACAGATCTCCGCACTCTTCATCGAGACAGCGGAGAACGAACGGGAGCACGCGAAGGTCTTCTTCCGACACCTTGAGGGTGGCGAGGTCGAGATCACCGCATCCTACCCGGCGGGCATAGTAGGCAATACCGCCGACAATCTCCTCGCCGCAGCCGAAGGCGAGAAGATGGAGTGGGGCACGCTGTATCCGGAGTTCGCCAGCATCGCCGACGAAGAGGGTTTCGCGGATGTTGCGACATCATTCCGCGAAATCGCCGAAGTCGAGGCACATCACGAGGGTCGCTACCGGAAACTACTGGCGAACGTGGAGGGTGGGCGTGTGTTCAAGCGCGATCAGCCCGTGGGGTGGAAGTGCCGCAACTGCGGCTACGTTCACGAAGGTCCCGAGGCGCCCGACCTCTGTCCGGCATGCCTGCACCCGCAGTCGTACTACGAGCTTATGGTCGAAAGCTACTAGGCGCTCCGACCCTGGAGAAGAACCGGAGGCGAGGCACCGTGTCAGGATTGGTGCCTCGCCTCCTTGCGACCGAAGTCCGGCAACCACGGTCACCCACGGACTCCATCCCATCCGGACGGACCGGGACGGAGATGCCGCCGGGGACAACGTCGAGGTGACCTCAGAACGCAAAGGCCGGAAATCCCCCCGCTGTTGTAATGACTGTGCCCACTTCTGGCCGCACTCGCACATCTCCGCGCCGAGCGGCTGATGATTGCGACGAACGGTCGAGGCCGGTCGGGGCCTTCCGGTACTCCTCCGTCGGGCGCGAGCTTCCACGGGTATACTCGCCGTGGGGAGGTATACACGTGCGCTTCACCGTGATCGGTCACTGCACCGTGCTCATCGAGGCCGACGGCATCCGGATGCTGACCGACCCGTTCTTCGGGCTCTCCGGGCGTGCGGGATTCGTGGTCGATCGTCCCCGCTCGATGAACGCAGAGAGGGCCGCCGATCTCGTGGACGTCGTGCTCATCTCACACGGGCACTACGACCACTTCGACCAGCCCTTCATTGCGATGCTCCGGGATGACGTGCCCGTGGTGGTCCCGCTGGGTTTCCGCTGGCCAGGTCGGATTCCCGAGAACGAGCGAGTCATACGAATCCCCGAGGGCGAGGCTCAGACTTTCGGTCCCGTACGAGTGACCGCAGTCCCCGCGCTGCACCCCGGCATAGCCGCAGGCTACGTTATCGAATCCGGCGGGTCATCGATCTACTTCGCAGGCGACACGCGCTACGGCCCCTTCATGGCCGACATCGGCGCCCGCTTCTCGCTCGACGTAGCCCTGCTGCCCCAGCGCCAGATGCGGCTTGTCGGCAACATGCCGGCCGCGTGCGCCTGCCCGGCCGCCCGTGACCTCGGAGCCCACCTCATCGCCTTCATCCACCGGGACGTTCAATCTGTGTTCGGCATTCTCAATCTGCCAAGGAGCCTCGATGCCTGTCTTCGTGAGATCGGCCAACAGGTTCCCGGCGTGCAGGCTATCGCTCCGGAAAACGGCATGGCGATCGAGGTCCACACGCGTCTCCACGCCATCCCCCGGACAGGCGGCTCCTCACCCGCTTGAGTCCACAGCGTTCGACCGACTCCCTTGCGACAGGACGGTCAGGTAGACTCCGAACGCTGCCGCAAGCATCTGCAGCACCGGGGACACGACGATCATGAGCGCCATCCAGCCCCAGAAGCTCGCGGTCGAGGTGTAGAGAACCAGCGGTAGACCCCACGCTGCGGCATCGAACCCAGGACCGAAGACGAGAGGAATCCTCGGACCCCATATCGCGAGCATGAGGACGAACGTGCCGGCCGACACCGCGATAGAACCTCGTAGACACACACGAAGGACCGACAGCGTGCCCTCGCCTGCGCTCATGAACCGACGTGCGAGAAACCAGCCGATGGGAAACCCCGCGAGGATCGCGAAGAACGGGACCCCCATCCCCATGCCGACCGCGAACACGTCCACGACGACGATCGCGGCGACCACCTGCCACATCGTCATCCGACCGAATCGATCCATCAGACGCCTCCCCTTCGAACGAGTCAGCGCAAGCTTGCCGAATCCGGGCCGGGACAACCCCCTAGCTTGCCGTCAGCTCGGACGTACAAGCCGGACAACGCGTCGCCGCCAGCGGCACCGCTGTCATGCAGTGTGGGCAGTCCTTGGTCGTGGCCTCCGCCTCGCGCCGCATCCTGTTGACGGCCTTGACGACCATGAAGATCACGAACGCGACTATGACGAACATGACGATCGCGTTCACGAACATCCCATAGTTGAGTGTGACCGCCCCCGCTTCCTGCGCGGCCGCGACAGACGCGTAGGGACCCGCTGCGCTGCCTTCCATGAGCACGAAGAACAGGTTCGCGAAATCGACTTTGCCAAGGACGAGCCCGATGGGCGGCATGATCACGTCCTTCACGAGCGACGTGACGACAGCTCCGAAGGCTGCGCCGATCACCACGCCAACCGCCAGGTCTATCGCGTTTCCCTTGGCAATGAAGTCCTTGAAATCCTTGAGCACGGCTCCTCCCGGGAAGGATGGACGACAGTGAGGACTTTCCCGTTCGCAGCGACACCCACACCGGCCCTCCACGGGCGTACAGAAGAGAGTCGGCCGCGCTAGCCCCACGTCTCATCCGGGTGGCGACCCAGGCGCGTACCCCGGTCGAGGGTGTCAACCTGCGTCATCTCACTGATGCTCAGCTCGAAGTCGAAGACCGCCGCATTCTCGCGAACACGCTCCTCGTGGACGGATTTCGGGATCACCGCGACCCCGTTTTGGAGCGCCCACCTCAGCGCGACCTGGGCCGCGGTCTTGCCGTAGCGTGCTCCGATCTGCGCAAGCACAGGTTCCTCGGCCAGGCGTCCCCGCATCACGGGACCCCAGGCCTCGACCGCGATCCCCAGACGCCCGCAATACTGCAGGAGATCGGGCTGTTGCAGCCAGGGATGGTACTCGATCTGGTTGACCATGGGGACAATTGCGGCGTGGTCGAGCAGCTGCTCCAAGTGGTGGCGCAGGTGGTTGCACACGCCGATGGCCCGGGCCTCGCCTCTCTCTAGAATCTCCTCCATGGCCATCCATGTCGCTTCCATGTATTGCAGGACCGGCCAATGGACGAGATACAGGTCGACGTAGTCAGTCCCGAGCCGCTCGAGGCTATGGTGCAGAGCGGCAAGAACCGTATCGTAGCCCTGGTCGTCGTTCCAGAGCTTGGTCGTGAGAAAGACCTGCTCTCGCGGGAGTCCACTCTCGCCAAGAGCCGCCGCGATTCCGTCCTCATTGCCGTACATCGAAGCCGTGTCGATGCTGCGATATCCGACCGCGAGAGCCGCCAGCACCGAACGACGGATGTCATCGGGATCTGTCGTCTTATATGTCCCGAGTCCGAGAAGTGGCATCTGAACACCGTTTGCAAGTGCGATAGTCGACTTGATCGTGAGACCCATGCGCCCTCCCATCGCCTCCACCATCAGATGTACCCGCGAATGGCGGAAGGCGCTCCCCGGGAGCGCCGCGGGAACGTACACCTACAACCGGCCCCTGACTGGAGAGTGCGTGGACACGACCGGAATCGCAGGACTGCTCGGTGCGGATCCCATTCCTTGGCTTCTGTCGGCCGATGAGCCCTACGCTCGATGGGCGACGCTCACTGAGCTCCTTGGCAAGCCAAACTCAGACGCGGCGGTGACAGAGGCGCGCGCGGACACGCTCGCCGACGCGGGCGTGCAACTGCTGGTGGACGAACTGCCGCTTTGGGACTCATGCGAGATCCCCGGCCATCACAGCCCGAAGTACGCGCCGAACAGGCTGAACCTGCTTGCAGACATGGGGGTCTGCCGGGGCGACTTCCCGCGCATCGACGAGATGCTCGACCAGATGCTCGCACACCAGGACGAGAAGGGTCGGTTCCAGTCCTTTGGCAGCTACGCCGGGCGGCCCAAGCCGGAGTGGGGCTCGATGCTGTGCGACAACAACGCGATCACCGACGTGCTCTTCCGCTACGGTCTCGGCGAGGACTCCCGCGTCCAAGACGCCCTCGCGCGCATGCGCGAGGACCTGGCGAGCACCCCGCAAGGGCGCTCGTGGCAGTGTATCCCCGAGAAGCGCTCGCGCTGGCGGGGCCCCGGCCGCAAGAACGACGTGTGCCCGCAAGTCACGCTCGAGGGCCTTCGCGCCCTCGCGCACGAGCACGGCGCCGACACGCCCGACTGGCTGCTCGAAGTCGCGCGCACACCGCTGGAGGTCTGGCGCCGCCGCACCGAGGAGCGACCATACCAGTTCGGCCACGGCTACCAGTTCAAGAGCGTGAAGTGGCCGAACTTCTGGTACGACGTGCTGTGGTTCGTGGAGACGATAGGCCGCTACCCTGCGCTGTGGCGCGGTCCTGCCGCCCGCGACCAGGACCGCCAGGCCATCGCCGAACTCGCCGCCTGCTTAATCGAGTACAACTTCGACGGTGCGGGTCGCGTGACACCTCGCCGGACCTACCGCGGGTTCGAGCGCTTCTCCTTTGGCCAGAAACGCGAGCCCTCTCCGTTTGCCACCGCCCGCGCGCTCGTCGCGCTCGCCCATGTCTCCGACCTGGCCGAGGAGATCGCTGCGGTGGATGTCACGGGACTACCGAGCTCCCTTGGCGGCTCTGGAACGCCGTTGCCTCCCAAGAGCGGGAGGCGCGGACCGGGCACCTGTCCTGTCCCTGCAAGCACGCGCCGCTACCCCGATGCTGCGGCGCTGCCACGAGTCCTCGCCCGTCACCACATCGACACGCCCTGGGTCCCCGCGAGTCTCGAGACGGTCGTGGCGGATGTCGTCGGTCTGCAGGCCACCAACCCCTGGGGTCCGTATGTCTCGCTGTTCGCCCGCCTTCCCGGTTTTGCACGCGGCCGTCTGGACACCGCCCTCTACGAGCGCCGGTCGCTCGTCAAGTTCCGCTGCATGCGAGGAATCGCCTATGTCGTGCGCCGCGAGATGCTTCCCGTCGTCTACGGCGCCACCAACCGCCCGGTGGAACGCCACGCCAAGCTGTATGCGCAGTTCCGCGGGCTGACCGGCACGGAGTACGAACGCGTCGCGCCCTCCATCCTCGAGGTCCTCGGCGACGGGCCGCTCACGACTCAGCAGATCCGCGACCGACTGCATCCGGGCATCGATGTTGCGGCCACGGTGAACCTCATGACCGCGCAGGGCCTCGTGCTGCGGCATCGTCCTGTCGGGGGCTGGCAGGACCACAAGCTCACCTACGTGCGATTCGATCACGCCCTGCCTGACATCAAGCTCGGTCGGCTCTCCGAGATAGACGCAACCGTCGCACTCGTTCGCGCATACATCCGCGCGTTCGGGCCCGTGACCGCTGGTGACGTCATCTGGTGGACGGGAATCGGAAAGCGTGCGGTCGATCCCGCGCTGGAGGTGCTCGGGGACGAGATCGTCGAGATCTTCCTTGGCCAGACCCAGGAGCCCTACCTCGTCCACGCAGCCGACCTCGACGAGCTCGAGACGGTCAGGCCGGGCGCCTCGCCCTCGGTCGATCTCCTGCCGAGCCTCGATCCGCTCGTGATGGGCTACGCGCGCAAAGAGCGCTACCTGGCCGATGAGGACCGCCCGTACGTCTTCGACCGCTCGGGCAATGCCACCTCGGTGATTCTCGTGGGCGGCCGCATCTCGGGAGTCTGGGACGCGAGCGTGAGCGGGGCACCGAGGATGTACGTGCATCTGTTCCGCGATGAGCCAATGGACGTGCGCGAGCTCGTACTGAAGCGAGCCGAGGAACTCGGGCGATTCTGGCACGACGAAGAGGCGCGCGTCGAGACGGTGAAGCGCATGACTCCGATGGCGGGACGCCCATTCGGCGCCGTCGTGAAGCCTTTGCGCTAGAGCCGGAAGCGAGAAGAGGGCCGCCGCGCGACGCGACGACCCTCCGGGAAAGCGACTGAATGCGTCTAGAGAAGGCTCAAGAGGATTGCGAGCGCGATTGCGCCGCCTGCGGCGAGCACAGCTCTTCCGTAGTAGACAACACCCGCACTGAAGCTGTCCTGGAACATCCCTATCACCTCATTCATCTAGCGCTTTGCATCTAGAACGATTATCGTACCGCCGATGCGTCAGTTCCATTGCCGTTTACTCATTCTTTAGTTAAGCTCTGCTTCAATGTTGAACGTACACCGCATGCGCATGCTAAGAGAGGTCGCCTCTCGAGGGGGAATCGCTGCTGCGGCCGAGGCGCTGTTCATGACACCGTCGGCCGTTTCCCAACAGATGTCGGTCCTCGAACGAGAGGCCGGGGTCGCGCTGCTGGAGCGCTCCGGACGAGGCGTCAAGCTCACCGAGGCCGGCAGACGACTGGTCGGCCACACAGAGCGCGTGCTGGCCACCCTCGAAGAAGCGCAGGCCGAACTCGCGGCCATCTCTCACGGAGTCGCCGGACGACTGCACGCAAGCGCATTCCCCACCGCTGCCCGCGCGCTCATGGTACCGGTGCTCGCCCGGCTCAGAGAACTGCACCCCCGTCTGGCCGTTGCAATGACCGATCTCGAGCCCGAGGAGTCCATCCCCGCGCTCAAGACCGGCGAGCTCGACATCGTTCTAACCTACGAGTTCGACCACCTTCCGGAGCCCGAGGATCCCGGAGTTGAGCGACACATCCTGCTGACGGAACCCATCTACATCGCACTGCCGGCGTCTCATCCGCACGCCCGGGGGCCGCTCACCATCGCCGATCTCCGCGGGACCGACTGGGTCGTGGGGCGCGACGGGTCGCCATTCCTCGATGTCGTAGTGCGGGTCGCGAACGAAGCGGGCTACCAGCCGCGGATCGATGTCCAGAGCAACGACTACCAGGTCATCCTGGCTGCGGTGCAGGCCGGGCTGGGGGTCACCCTGGTTCCGCCGCTCGCGTTCTTCGTCGAGTACCCGGGCGTGGTCTACCGCCTTCCGGACGACATGAACATCCACCGGCGCGTCGTCGCGGCCATACGCCGCGGCAGCGGCGAGGCACCAGCGATCGCCGCTGCACTCGACCTGCTACTGGATGTCGCCAAGGAGATCGAATCAACGGCGGGTTTCCGCGAACCGTAGCCCTTGTTCCCGTTGGACGCCCTCCGGCCAGGCTCTACCGCACGATCTTGCTGATGGGCATCTCCAGAATATCCTCGGCGCCCGACGCCTTGAGCCGCGGGATCAGCACGTTGACGGTCGCCTTGTCGGCAACGGTCGTGATCTCGTAGTCCTCTGAACCGTAGAGCTTGTTCACTGTGGGCCTCTTCATCGCCGGGAGCACGCCGATGACGTCCTCTAGCTTGTCCACCGGAACGTTCATCGAAAGCAGGACGCGCCCCCGCGCCTCGATCACGCCCAGGAGAAGCGTGCGGACCTCTTCGATCTCGCGGCGCTTGTCGGGGTCCTCCCATGAGACCTTGTTCGCCAACAGACGTGTCGTGGAGACGAGAACCGTGTCCACGATCTTCAGGCCATTGCGCCGAAGCGTCGACCCGGTCTCGGTAAGATCGACGAGCGCGTCCATCATCTCCGGGACCTTCGCCTCGGTGGCGCCGTAGGAGAAGTGGACTTCGACCGGGATCCCGAGTTCATCGAAGAATGCCTTCGTGGTCTTCGGAAACTCCGTCGTGATGCGACTGCCCGGCTTGATATCGCTGGCGCTTGTGATCGGGGAGTCCTGGGGGACCGCCAGTACCATGTTCACAACGCCCGTGCCGGTCTTGGCGTACGGGAGCTCTGCAACCTCGATCACGTCGGCGCCCGACTCGCGCACCCAATCATGCCCCGAGATGCCCAGATCGAAGTAGCCGTCCTGCACGAACACGGGGATCTCCTGCGGGCGAAGGATCTTGACCTTGCCGATGCGGGGGTCGTCGATGTCCGGGTTGTACTCGCGACTCGACTTCCTGACTTCGAGATCGGCCTGAGAGAAGAGCAGGAGCGTTTGCTCCTGGAGGCTTCCTTTGGGCAAGGCTATCGAGAGCATGTGTGAACTCCTGTCCCGTCCGGTGCATACCCCACCACTCTACTGTGCTGGAGTGCCTTTGGGAAGCCTCACGACTCCGCCGGCGGTGCCGACCAGCAAGGTATCGGCCCTTCGTCGTGCGAACAGCCCGGATGCTACGACCCCGGCGATGCCGTCGAGCGTCGTCTCAAGCCCCTCGGGATCGCCGAAGTCGAGACCTGCCACATCCAGGACCGGATTGCCGTTGTCGGTGAGGAATGCGTCGCGTCGACGGGCCCTGCCACCGAGCGACTCGAGCGTACGGGCGACATGCCCCGTCGCCATCTCCAGCACCTCGACAGCCAGCGGGAATGCGCCAAGCCGATCCACGAGCTTGGCCTCGTGGATGATGCAGACGAAACGCTTCGCTGCTGCCGCGACCACCTTCTCGCGGGCGAGCGCACCACCGCCACCCTTCACGAGCCTGAGCTCGTGATCGGCCTCGTCTGCTCCGTCGACATAGATGTCGAGTACACCGACATCGTTCAATCCCAACACGCGGATACCCCGCACCTCGAGCAGGCGCGCGGTCGCCACAGAAGAGGCCACGGCGCCCGCCACCGGCGGACCCTCCTCGGCAAGAACGGTGATGAAGTGCCCCGCGGTGGAACCCGTGCCGATGCCCACGATCTGATCAGGTGCGACGAATTCCAGCGCGGCGAGCGCGGCCGCCCGCTTCTGCGCCTCAGCATTCATGGACAGCCAACACACCCTCACAACTAGCTGGCGAAACCCTGTCAGACACCAGCGCCGGCAGACGCGGACTGGAAGACCACGACAGAGCCCTGCTGCTCCGAATCGCCCAGCGCCGCGCTGCTGACGCGTATCGACAGCCGGTCGCCGTCTTCCACCACGACATCGAACACCGTGCCGGTCAATCCGTCCCTAAGGGCGGAGGGATGGAAGACACCTTCCATGTCGCTGTCAGGAATCGCCCCCACGGGCACCACGCGGGCGCGGGCGGCATAGGCCGTGGCCCCGGTGCTGTCGTCGATGTGAAGCACACTGCGGGCAAGATCGTTTGCGAAGGTGACGCGGCCTTGCTCATCGGCAACAACAAGGCCGACCGGACTCGCATCGATGATGGAGAGCATCAGGTCGTGCTCCGCACGAGCTACGCGGGTCGTGAGCCTAAGGTCGTTCACCTGCTGATGCGAGTGCATGGCATAGATCCCGTACGCCATGAGCGGGAAGATGAGCACCTCTGCATAGTCCTCGAGCGGGTCCAGCGCGGACGTGACACCCAGGTACTGCAGCGTGTTCGAGCAGGCGACAAACGTCAGCAGTGACATCGCGCCGAGCATCAGTCCCGCCGACAGCCCGTCGAGCGAACGCCCGCCGCGAAGCCAGATTGCCGCCCCTATGACGAGAGATGCCACGAAGGCCACTAGCGCGACAATGTCGAAGGCCGCCTCGATGTTCACGACCCCACCACCCGACCACTGTCGACCCGCCGGAGCCAGCCCGCACCGAACAGCACGAACAGGATCCCGGCGACAGCATACCCGCCGTGTTCGACTGCATTGAAGAAGTCGAATGCAACGAACCCCTCGGCGATCGTCGTGACGTATGCGACCAGAAGGGCAAGGAGTCCGGCACGCAGGTAGCCGCGCCCCTCGAGTCTCAGCGCGCTGAGACTCCGCCAAATCAGCGGCATCAGCAGCACCGCGCCAAGCAGTACCAGGACTTCACTTGCTTGCACCACGGCGTTTCCCCTCACGCGATACCAGCCACGAACGGCACGTCGTCGTCGCCCTGGCGCTCGTCTGCACCCGATTGTACCGCCGCTGGTCTCAGATTTCAGCCGCGCCCAGAACTCGGCTCGAAAGAAAGCGCCACTGAGTTGATGCAGTACCTCAACCCGGTCGGCGCAGGGCCGTCCGTGAACACGTGGCCAAGGTGCCCGTCGCACGTCGCGCATGTCACCTCGGTTCGTGTCATGCTGAGACTCGAATCTACACTCTCCACGATTGCCTCGGGCCCGACCGGCCCGCCGAAACTCGGCCACCCGCATCCCGAGAGGAACTTGTCCGCCGAGGAAAAGAGTTCCGCTCCGCAACCCGCGCACCGGTACACACCATCGTCTTCGAGGTCAGTGTACTTCCCTGAGAACGGAGACTCCGTGCCAGCCCTTCGAAGCACCCTGAACTGCTCCGGCGTCAGAAGCGCCCGCCACTCGTCCTCGGACTTGACTACCCTGCGCGACATGTCGTGCCATTCCGGCTCAACGGCTGCCGTTCACTGTGGCCCGCAAGTCTCGGCTGCCGACATCGGATAGACCGTACGATTCAATCTCCAGCTCAAGTTGTGTGACCGGGCCTCCTACTCCATACACATACCCGTTGACGCGGGCTGCAGCCGTGGAATCGCGGAAGTCCCTCGCATCGGGATATAGTGCGGCAAACTCCGCCATGAGCGCGGCGTCTGAGCGCAGCGCATACTTCTGGTGGTAGTCCTCGGCAGGGTAGAAGCGATCGAGTACCCTGACCTGCGTCAGCACCAACTTGCCAAGGAGTGTCTCGAAGCGTGAGCGAATCTCCTCGGCAGTGCGACGCTGCTCTTCGCTGTGACAGAAGACAAGCGACGCGTACTGCGTCGAATAGGCAGGCCGAGTTGCATCGCGCATCTGGAAGAACGCCTCGAGCAGCTCCTCGTAGGAGACGCGCTCGGGATCGAAATCGATTTGGATCGACTCGGTGTGATCACCAATGCGACGGTACGTCGGGTTCTGCGCGGTGCCACCCGCGTACCCCACGCAAGTGCGAACAACGCCCTCCATGAGTCCGAACCGGGCATCAGGACCCCAGAATCAACCGGCTGTGAACGTCGCTGTCTCGACGTGTTCCGGTCGCGTTTCGTCGATGGGTGGAGGTGCACTGCGGCGGGACGCTGCTGTCTGCGAAGACTCGCGAGCAAGAATCTTGTGAAGAAGTGACATCTTCGCTCCTTCCGTCGCCCACACCAGAGCAAGCGGAGGGCCAAGGAGCACGGGACGCACAGCGGACTGGCGTCGCGACCTAGTGTTCGAGATCGTTTGCGAGCCGTTCCAGGAACAGCCCCACGTCGGTCACGATCCCAATCGTTTGCCACGATCCTCGATCGGCGAGCTTCGTCACGACGGCGGGGTTGATGTCGACACAAACCGTTTGCACGCTTGCGGGCAGCATGTTGCCCGTGGCGATCGAGTGCAGCATCGTCGACAGCATCAGGCACGCACCTGCGCTCCGGCAGTAGGGCCGCATCGTGCGCTGCGCCTCGATAGCGTCGGTGATCACGTCGGGGAGAGGCCCGTCGTCGCGCACAGACCCCGCCAGAACGAACGGCGTTCCCGACTTCACCAGTGTGTACATCAGGCCCTTGGTGATGGCGCCCTGCTCGACAGCAGCTGCGATCGATCCATATCGCCGAACCGTGTTGATGGCCCGAAGATGATGCTCGTGCCCTCCAAGAATCGGGGCGCCCTGGATCATGGAGACTCCGAACGAGGTGCCGTAGAGCGCCGACTCGATATCGTGAACGGCGACCGCGTTGCCACCGAACAGCACGCTCACGTATCCCATCTCCACCAGGCGCGCCAGGTGCGGCGCAGCGCCCGTATGGATCACCGCAGGTCCCGCGACCACGATCGTTCCCTCGCCGCGCTCGCGCACCTCGCGCAGCATGCGGGCGACCTCGGCCACGACCTGTGCCTTCGGCTTCTCCGAGGAAACCGCCGAGGACATGAACTCGAAGGCCTGGCTCGTGCGTGGACGCTCCTGCGGACGCACGCGAAGGCCCTCATGGCCGACAACATACAGCTCCCCCTCGCGAACGTCGGCCATCGGCATGCTCTCGGCCCGACCTGCCTCCGAATCTACGCGAACGCCGAGATCCATCTCGACGCCTTCCACATTCACCCATTTGCCGCCTAGGCGTACGGCCGTCTCGAGGTTGGTGGTGGAGTAGAAGCCCTCCGGGAAGACGCCATCGGCAGGCGCGGCCTCAAGGTGCACATCTTCAAGGTGCACTGGAATCGCGCCGTGCTCGAGAATGACGGCGAGTATCTCGTCGAGATGTCGCTCGTCCTTGGCCTTGATGCGAATCACGGCGGTCGAGGGGTCTTCGTTGGTGCGGCCGACCTCGAAACTCAGCGTCTCGAACTCTCCGTCGAACGCGACAACCGCATCCATGATCGCGGACATGATTCCCGAGTCGATCAGGTGACCTTCGACGCGGATGTCTTCGTATGGGCGGTTCGGCACTTCAGACCTCCAGATCGGCAGCCACTGCTTCCGGGCCTACGAGTGTCCCGACTCCACCTACAGCCCTCCGTGCGCCGGGGTACCCCAAGTGCAAACCTCCAGGCCACCCGTCGCAGTAAGGGTGTAGGCCCCTGTCGCAACGTCCACCGCCGCAGGCGTCGCAGGTTCCGGCGAGGAGGGACAGCGCGGGGCCGCCCCCAGGATGTGATCGTGTACCAGGGGATGATCGTCTGTCGACAACGCCCGTCAGGTCCGCCCTGTCGGCCTCCGTGTTGTCTGCCACCCACTGCTGCACCGCACCGATGATCGTCCGCTGGTTGGCAAAGCACGCTCGCTCCTGTGCCCGACCGCGTGCGACATTGAACACCGGGATTGCGATCGCCACCAGTATCCCGATGATCAGGACGACAACCATCAACTCAACAGTTGTGAAGCCCCCCGGGTCCCTGCTCCGCATCGTGGCCCTTTCTGCTCGCCTGATGTTGCATCGCCGCAGGTCAGGCCTCGGCCATCTGCGCTTTGAGCGCGACGACCTTCTCCCGGTATTCCGGCAGGGAGGTTCCCAGTATCTGCGTCGCCAGTATCGCGGCGTTCTTCGCTCCGTTGATCGCAACGCACGCCACGGGCACGCCGGTCGGCATCTGCACCATCGACAGAAGCGAGTCGAGCCCGCCGAGATCGGAGGTCTTCATCGGAACCGTCACGACCGGTAGCGGCGTGAATGCCGCAACAACCCCGCCAAGATGGGCGGCCTTGCCCGCGGCAGCGATGATGACCTTGAGCCCGCGATCAGCAGCACCGCCCGCCCACTCGTGCACACGATCAGGATTGCGATGCGCCGAAGCGACGAGCGTCTCGTAGGGCACACCGAGTTCCTCGAGCTGCGCGGCGCATCCCTCCATAACGTCCATGTCGGACTTCGAGCCCATGATGATTCCAACGAGTGGCGTGTCAGACATGTTCTCCTCCGGTGTGGTCGATTCCGGGAGCTTCCCCGGCCTCCTGTGCCGACATTGTAGCGGGTGTTGCGCGCGTGCGCGTGGCAAGATGCACGGCGACGAGGCCGACGGTTGCGAGCGCAAGAGAAAGGGAGACGACCGTCGATGCCGATTCGAGGCGTTCGATGGGGCTTGCGGACCCCGACATCACTACGGCGACAATGAGCGCCCTCACATACAGCCCCGGCTGCTGTAGCCATAGGCTCCTCGGCGCGCCCATCTTGCGTACCGCAACAAATGCGAACAGGCCAAGCGAGAGGTAGTATGTCGCCCCGTTCACGATGATCGCCCAGTTCACGAGCGCAAGCTCCGAGCCGAGCGGCGCCGACTGTCGAAACATCGCGTACTGGACCGGCGCCTGAGTGAGCGTCGAGATGAGTCCGACGAACGCTGCAAGCGCAAGGAACCACATCGCGACGCGCGTCTCGACCGCGTGCAATCCACCTTCCAGGCCAAGAAAGGCCAGCCCACGCATGCGCCGGGGAGTTGGCCGTTCATCGACGAGGTCGGACTCGCGATCGCGTGAGTCCCCCTCGAGGCCCGCGGACCGGAAACGTCCAAGCACCTCAGCGGGTCTGGCGCCCAGCACGTGAGCGAACCAGGCTCCCGCGATGCACCCTGCGGACACACCAAGCGCATGCCAGATCTGTCCGACCTGCATTGGTGGCAGACCGAGTTCCAGCACCTCAAGGGAGGCATCGCCTCCGTACACTACGAGCCGAAACATCATGTCGGCCCCCAGCGCCGCCGCCGTGGCGAGCAGCGCGAAAGCGGCAGCGTAGGCGGCCAGCACCCGGGGCGCCCGGGCAACACGCACCGCGACAAACACGAGAACACCTGCGACGAGGAAGCCCAGCGCGAACTCCCACAAGAGCTGCCCCCATCGCATCAGAAGCGGTGGCTCGATTCCCATCGAGAGCAGTGTGTCGACGTCGAGTGCTCGGCCAATGACGGGCCCCGCAAGCGCAAGCCAGAGCGCTGCGTGACGCTCCTCGGCTGGGAAATAGCGCTCGACCTTCACATCGCTCCGGGCGGCACCGGCAGGTGCTCGTCGTCCTCGGTCTGGCCCGCCGCTACTGCAACCGCATCCGCGGAGACACACGCTGCCTCCCCCGCGTCGCCGAACAGCAGCTCACGCTCGACGTCGGGAAGCGCGCTGCGCGCCTGGTCGCGCACCGAGTTCACGCCCACGAAGAACTCCCGCATCATCGCGACGAGAAGGTAGCGACCGCGCGGTGTGAGCGTGATGCGCTCGTCATCGTTGCGGTCGAACGCACCGGCGGCGCGCATGAAGGTGATCTCGACCGGAAGGCCGCGCTCGATCGAGACACCGAAGTCGCGTTCGAACGCCTTCTTGTCGAGCGACAGACCGAACAGCCCCATCATGAAGCGGTAACGCATGCGTTCGTTGCTGGAGAAATCTCGCTTCGCGGTCGCACCCGTCTTGCCGGCGTCGATGCGCTCCGCATATTCGGCGAGCGAGAACGTATTGACCCAGAGAGCACCGTTCAGGAACGAGAACGCGCCCGAGCCGATGCCGACATAGTCCTCGTAGTCCACTATGTACTCGTCGATCATGCCGCCACCCGTCCGCGAGAACGTCCACGCGCTCGCATGCTCAAAAGACCCGGAGAGCGCATCACTGACGGCCTGGTAGAACGCGTTCTCGCGCCGGTATGAAACGGCACCTACGGTTTGCCTGAGCGACTTGCGCACGGCCGGCGAGGCCATGAGTGGGTAGAACGTCGTCTGGTTCGTGCCGGAAGCCTTGAGCATCTCGACATCGCGCAGAAGCATCTCGCGGGTCTGGCTCGGGAAGTTGAAGATCATGTCAACGTTGAGCGAATGGAAGCGCCCTGCGGCCCACTTGAGGCGCTCTAGGATATCCTCGGCAGACCCGTACTTGTCGTAGCGCTCCATCTGCTTGAGCAGCTCATTGTCGAAGGACTGCACGCCGACGCTGAAGCGATTCACGCGGCCAATGAGCGGGTCCACGATTTCGGGAACCAGGTGATCGGGATTCGATTCCGAGGAGACTTCCCGGATCGAGAAGAGCGATTTCGCGCGGTCGATGGTGTCGCAGAGCTCGTCGATCATGACCGTGGGCGTGCCGCCGCCGACGTACATCGATGTGAAGTCATAGCCCAGGTCGGCAACCATTTGCATCTCGCGGCGCAGGTGCCCGAAGTAGGGCACAGCGCGGTCGACCGAAAAGGGAAAGCGGTTGAACGAGCAGTACGGACACAGGCGCGTGCAGAACGGCACGTGCACGTAGAGCATGTACTCACGGCCAGCAACGGGGTCGGGCAGGGTGCGCACCTCGGTGGGCGTGAGACGCAGGTACTTCTTGTTCGCGTCCCGTACGACGGCAGTCAGCAGGCGTTCTGCAAGCATGCCAGCCTACGATTCCCAGGCTGCGCGGCCACGCATTGCCCGCGCGCCGATGTCGGTGCGGAAGAACATGCCGTCCCACGAGATCCTCGCGACCGCCTCGTAGGCCCGGTCACGTGCCGAGGAGAAGTCGGCGCCAAGAGCGGTCACGTTGAGCACGCGGCCGCCCGCGGTCACGAGCACGCCGCTGTCGTCAAGCATCGTACCCGCATGGTAGACGGTCACGTCAGGCAAGGCTTCCGCGTCGGAGATGCCAGAGATGGCCTTGCCCGTCTCGTAGTCGTTCGGGTAGCCTCCGCTGGCGAGCACGACCGAGACGGCCCACTCGTCGCGCCATGCGAGGTCGACCTCGGCCAGGCGGCCTTCGGCCGTGGCGAGCATGATGTCTGCGAGATCACCGTCGAGGCGCGGCAGGAGAACCTGTGTCTCCGGGTCCCCGAACCGCGCGTTGAACTCCAGCAGCTTGGGGCCCTCATCGGTGAGGATGAACCCGCCGTAGAGGACTCCGCGATAGTCGATGCCCTCCTCGGCCAAGCCCTTCGCGGTGCGCTCCAGGAGCTCCACCATGACGGCGTGCTCCGCTTCGTCGACGATCGGCACGGGGGAGTAGACGCCCATGCCGCCGGTGTTCGGACCCTCGTCGCCGTCGTACGCGCGCTTGTGGTCCTGCGCGGGAGCCATAGGGATGACGGCCTCGCCGTCGACGAAAGCGAGCAGTGAGCACTCGGGGCCGCGGAGGAACTCCTCGATGAGCACGGTCGAACCTGCATCGCCGAACCGTCCGGCGAAACATTCCCGAACGGCCTCGCGGGCGGTGTGGATGTCCATCGCGACAGTGACGCCCTTGCCCGCGGCCAGGCCATCGGCCTTGACGACGATCGGCGCGCTCACCTCATCGAGGTACTCCATGGCGGCGGCCTCGTCGGTGAACGCCTCGGAGAAACCGGCGGGGATGTCATGACGGTGCATGAGCTGTTTCGCGAACTCCTTCGAACCCTCGATGCGCGCACCTGCCGCGCCCGGGCCGAAGACGGGGATTCCACCGTCGCGCACCACGTCGGCAACGCCGGCCACAAGCGGCGCCTCGGGGCCGATCACGACGAGTCCGACGCCGTTGCCGCGTGCGAACTCCAGCACAGCCTGGCCATCATCCGCGTCGACCACGACGTTCTCGGCGATTGTCGCAGTCCCGCCGTTGCCTGGAGCGACGTAGATAGTGTCGGCCTTCTGGGACTCAGCAAGCTTGGTCACTATCGCGTGCTCACGGCCGCCGCTGCCGAGGACGAGGATGCGCATGGTGCCCCCAAGAGATGTCGGAATGAGGTCAGTCCGCGCGCGCGCAGACCCCACAGATTGTAGCCCAACCCAGACTGCGGCGCGGGATACCGTTCGGAGGTCGCATGTGTCCGCTCGGCGACCACATGCTAGCCGCATGCACCGGAATACGATTAACCGTCTGTCCGTTAGGCGCTCGTCGGCGACCGTCGGTCACACATGTTGCCGTTCGTCCGGTCGATGGAAGGACTGAAGGAGATCCTCACAATGCAGGTTCGGATGGCGACACGAGTGGCAGCGGTGGTGGCGATCGTGGCTGCCACGCTCCTTGGCGGGATAGCGATGGCCTCCGCACCCCCCGCGCCAGCGAGCGCTCCCGTGCACGTGGCAAGCAGCGTGTCGTCGCTTGCGTCGGGGTCCGTGACCATCAAGGTCACCATCCAGCACCGCATCGAAATGTCTGTGGCCAGGGACGGCAGCGTGATCGTCCGGACGAATTGCGACATCTGCGCCGCAGACCTCGCAAGCCTGCCGGATCCGTCGACGGCGATCTTGCCGGTTCACGGGAACTAGCGGCTAGGCGACCTCGGCACCTAGCAACCCCTTCCGCAGGGCTACTGCCGTGGCTCCCAGCGGCGCACGATCGTCTGCTCGCGGCTGGGTCCGACCGCGATCATCGCTACCGGGACTTCGGCAAGGTCTTCGATGAACTGGATGTAGTCTCGCGCTTCCTTGGGGAGTTCATCGAAGTCCCGACACCCGGTGATGTCGGCCTTCCACCCGGGCAGCTCCTCGTAGATGGGCCGCGCCTTGTGAAACTTCGTCTGGTGGCAGGGCAGATCGTTGTAGCGGTGCCCCTCGTGGTCGTAGGCAACGCAGACCTTGATCGTGTCGAGTTCAGAAAGCACGTCAAGCTTGGTGATGATGAGATCGGTCAACCCCGCGACCTGCACCGCGTAGCGAACGATGACCGCGTCGTACCAGCCGGCACGGCGCTCCCGCCCGGTCGTCGTGCCGTATTCGTGACCAACCTCGATGAGGTGGCGACCGACCTCGTCGCCGAGCTCAGTCGGGAACGGGCCCGACCCGACACGCGTGATGTAGGCTTTCGCGATCCCGAGAACCCGGTCGATGACCCTCGGGCCTACGCCGGCGCCCGTGCAGGCACCGCCGGCGATAGGGCTCGAGGAGGTCACGAACGGGTACGTGCCGTGATCGATGTCGAGCATGACGCCCTGGGCACCCTCGAAAAGCACCCACTGGTCGGCACGCAACGCCGTGTTGATCGCAAGCGAAGTGTCCGCGATGTGCGGCTTGATGCGCTCGGCGTACTCCAGATACTCCTCGGCGATCTGGTCTACCGTGTAGGTGGGAAGACCGTAGAGCTTCTCGAGGATGTCGTTCTTCTCGTGGAGCGCGGCTTCGATCTTCTTGCGGAAGATGTGCTCGTCGGTGAGGTCCTGGATGCGCAGGCCCATGCGCGAGGCCTTGTCCTGGTACGCCGGGCCGATGCCGCGACGGGTGGTGCCGATCTCGAGCTTGCCTAGGCGACGCTCGCTCGCCCCGTCGAGATCGCGGTGATACGGCATGATGATATGCGCGTTGCAGCTGATGAGGAGCTTGTGCGTGGACAGGCCGTCGGCCTCGAGCTGATCCATCTCCTCGAGCAGCACCTTGGGGTCGATGACGCACCCGTTGCCGATGACCGGCGTGATGTGCGGATACATGATGCCACTCGGGATGAGGTGTAACTTCAGCGTGCGCCCACCGTGAATGACGGTGTGGCCTGCGTTGTTTCCGCCCTGGAAGCGCACGACGTAGTCGAAATCGTCCGCAATGAGGTCGGTGATCTTGCCCTTGCCCTCGTCGCCCCATTGGGCGCCGACAAGAACTATTCCGGCCATGGTGTGAGGCTCCCTGTTGTAATCGATCCCGCGGACCCTCGCCGCCGCTCCCGGACCGGTCGCGCCGTCCGGGCCCGGCGACGCGCACTGCGCCCGCACGACGGCGGACGCCCGGGTAAGTATGCCTGACGAGGGCGTTTCGCGCTAGTCGCGGGGCGCGGACAGGTTCACAGGTTCATCGGGCCATCGGTTCATCGACGTCGGCAACGAATCACCAGCTCGTCAGGTGGCCGACGAACTCAACGCAGCGATCAGTATCGTGAGCAGGCCGACATCGATAATCAGAACGGCCAGGCCGATGCCGACAAGAGCCGCCGACCTCACCTTCGTGCCAGCGACAGCCAGGTAGATCAGCATCGCACCCAGAGGCATCCATACGAGTAGCCACTCAATCGGTCCAAGTGCAGCAGAGAACAGGCTCTCTCTGATCGGCGTCCCTTCCATGAGAACCCCGTAGCCGATGAGAAGCGCTGCTGCTGTCGCCGGAGCAACCAGCCACGCGAATAGCACCCTGCGCTTGCGCGCGACAATGAGCCCAGCAGCAGCAGCCAGCGCAAGTACCGGTACCGCCACACCCAGTGTTCCAAGGTAGTCAGCAAGGCCCCAGGCAACCCTCTCGGACACGACCAGAACCCACTTCCAACGCCACGTTTGCACATCCTACTCGTAGCTACTCCAGTTGCATGTGAATTTCAGCTTCCGCGACCGCTTCTTTGTCCCCAGACCGTCGGTGACGATTGACCATATCTTCATATGAACATGCTTGGGCATACTCGAGGTCGAGATCTACACACCCGGGCGCGGGGCCGAGTTCCTGCTGAACAATGCAGTGACCGCAGCCGAATTCGATGAAGCACTCGACGAGGTCCGGACGATGGGGCTCGACCCGGACACCATCCCGCACCAGCCGCGACCGGAGCCGTAGGTGGAACGGCTCTTCCTTGACGCCAACATCCTGGTTTCGGCGGCGCTGAAACCCGACTCCAGGCTCGCCGAGCTTTGGACCATCGCGGATGTGCGGCTGCTGGCGTCACCGCATGTACTCGCCGAGGCGCGTCGCAACGCTCCCGCACCGAACGCAGCCGCGCACCTCGAGCGCTTGATCGCAGCGCTCAAGGTCTTGCCGATGGAGCCCGCGGACTTCGAGATCGAAGACGACCCAGAACTGCCCGCCAAAGACCGTCCCGTCTTGCTCGCTGCGATTGTGTCGCGCGCCGACATCCTTGTGACCGGCGAGGGGGGTATCCATTTAGCTCCACCGCCCCAAGATGTAGTGGTGGACGAGGAGCGTGGAAACCCAGTAGCCGGCAGAGACTACCCACGGATGTGGGGTGAGTTCCTTCGCTGGTTCCCCGACAACGCCGCCTGCCTGACGTAC
>JAUXNU010000079.1 GCA_030682655.1 Actinomycetota bacterium
CTGGCCCGCCGTCATCTGGAACCGGGGGGCTTCGTGCTCTACGACCTCTCTTCCAGCTACTTCGAGGGACGCTCCTGCCCGCTGGCCGCCCTGGGGCACTCCCGCGACGGCAAGAAGGGCACGCTTCAGATCACCTACGGACTCATCTGCTCGCCGGAGGGTCGGCCGGTGGCGGTGGAGGTCTTCCCCGGCAACACCCAAGACCAGAAGACGCTGCCCCACGCGGTCTCCTCGGTGACGGAGCGCTTCGGCTGCGAGCGGGTCATCTTCGTGGGTGACCGGGGCATGCTGACCGAGACCAACGCAGAGACCCTGAAAGAGCGGGAGGTGGGCTTCATAAGCGCGCTCCGCGCCCCTCAGCTGAAAGCGTTGGCCGCTTCCGGGGAACTCCAGCTCTCCCTCTTCGACGAGTGCAACCTGGCCGAGATCCAGGCCCGGGAGTTCCCCGGGGAACGCCTCGTCGTCTGCCGCAACCCGGCGGTGGCGCTCGAGCGGCGGCGCAAGCGCGAGGAGCTCCTCCGGGCGACCGAGGGCGAGCTCGGCAAGGTCCAAGCCATGGTCGAGAACCCGCGCGGGCGCCTGCATCGCGCGGACGCGGGTACCATCGGCGAGCGGGTGGGGCGCATCTCCAACAAATACAAGATGGCCAAGCACTTCCTGCTCCGGATCGCGGACGGCGCCTTCTCCTTCGAGCGGAAGGAGGACGGGATCGCCAAAGAGGCGGCGCTCGACGGCCTCTACGTGCTCCGCACCACCTGCACGGCCGAGGAGCTCGGGACCCGGGCGGTGGTCCGGGCCTACAAGCAGCTGAAAGTGGCCGAGCGCGCCTTCCACCAGATGAAGTCCGAACTCGAGATTCGTCCCATCCACCATCACCTCGAAACCAGGGTGCGCGCCCACGTGTTCCTGTGCATGCTCGCCTACTACGTCACCTTCGAGCTGAGAGAACGCCTGGCGCCGCTCCTGTTCACGGACGATACGCCCCTGGCACCCGCCGACCCGGTGGCCCCGGCCGAGCGTTCGCCCGCGGGGAAGGTGAAGGCGGGATCCAAGCTGACTGCGGACGGCTTTTGCGCCCACTCCTTCCCCGACCTCCTGGCCGAGCTCGGCACCCTCTGCCGCAACGAGGTGCGCATAGAGCCCGGTGGGCACAGCTTCACCCAGCTCACCAAGGCGAACCCCCTCCAGGGGCGGGC
>JAUXNU010000080.1 GCA_030682655.1 Actinomycetota bacterium
GGATCTTGTGACACATGTGTGGGTGAGAATCCGCCCTGAATGAGTTACGCACGTCGCCCCTGAGCTTGGGATACTGGCTTGTCTGAGAGTCAGGAAACCGAGCCACGGAGGACGACGTGCGCACAAGCAGTCTATTCAAGCGGTTGTTGGGTGTCGAGAAAGTCGTGATGGTTCAGAATCCTGCCGCTCCCACCTGGCCTTTGCGGCATTCCTGGCAATTTCAGATCGCCGCTCGGCAGTCAGATTCTCGGCTCGCGCCCTGCCGCCCTTGAGCCCACCCTTGCGGCCCAGGGCGACAGCAGCGGGATCCTTCTCAGGCTGCCCCACGGGAGGCGTATCACCGACCGCCTCTCCCACGATAGAGGAGGCGAGGCGGTTGAGATCGGCGGGCCTGTGTCTGCTTGAGCGCTTAGGCATATGAGGATTGTACCCCCGTGTCGCAAACAAGAACTAGTAGCTGCTCAGTTCGAACCACCAGAGAGCCGGGTTCGCGCCTTTCTGACAGAAGGCTACCTTCTGCAAACAAAACAGGGGAATCCTTCCAAGACAAGCTGCAGTGTCTCCAGCTATGAACAACGCATCCGCGTCGAACGTGACAGAATCGACCACTAGCCGCACAGGATGCAGCCAGCCTGTGCCGTCGCCGGTGACTCCATCCACGTTGATCTTGGAGCCTGACTGGAGATCAAGGCCGACTGTCGCGGCAAGTTCGGCCTTGAACGTACATAGGTCGGCACCAGAATCGACAATGGCCGTCACCATGACGGCCTGCGCCGGACCCGACAGCAGGATGTCGAGCTGAGGACGATAGTGAGTTGCGGGGCCAGGATTAGGCGTCGTTCTGCCGAGGTCCGGCCGATAGACGAACTTAGACAACCAACACCGACGAACGTGCCTCTTCGGGCACCCAATCGAGCACATACCGCATCGGATCAGTGCGGGGATGCTTGTCTTTCGCGGCCGCTAATGCCTCGTCGGGCGTATCGCCGCCAGCAACAACACGCCCATC
The DNA here is from genome assembly GCA_030682655.1 of Actinomycetota bacterium. Lineage (NCBI taxonomy): Bacteria > Bacillati > Actinomycetota > Actinomycetota bacterium. The sequence continues at coordinate 1,010 of JAUXNU010000080.1, forward strand.
TTTGACAGCCACCCATTTGCCGAGATAGCGGAGCTTGTCCTCCGCGATCTTGTTGTACAGACGCGCCTGCGCCTGAAGCGTCATGCGTCTGCGCCCCCCTCCCCTAGTGTCGTGCTTGATGCTCATCGCGGATCATCTCCTTGATGGCTTGTTCAGTATATCCCAAACCGCAATTCTTCAGTCAAACCCACACGCGCCCAGGCGCTGCGCCGCCATCTTCGGCGTCTGCCCAATATATCGGCATTTCACTCGTATACCTGCAATCCCCAGGCCAAGTTCGAAGTCCGTTGCACTCAAACTGACCCACTACCGTTCGACGGCATTCCTACATGAGACAACGTCTACCCGTCGTCGTCGCCTCGGTCTTGGCGGCGACGTCCGCGACGTGTTGAGGTGCGACCGTCGGTTTGGGCTCGCCGCACGATGCTCGTCAGTTCCGACACATTACTAGCCGGGTCACCATCATCCCGCTACGCGCTCTCGAACTCGTGGCTCGTGAACTTCAACGTCCGACTGTTCTCCGTCACGGTGCGCACGATCTGGTCCGATGCGCCATCCGGGAGGAAGACTGCGATCTCGAGGGTGACCGTCACTTCCGCCCCCACCTGCCCTGCAAGGTGCGCGAGTACCTCGTCGGCGATGCGACTCGCATCGCGACCGACGCGCGCGGGATCGAGGCTCACCGTGCCATAGAACCGTCGTAGCCTGCATTCCGGCGGCAGCGGCGACGGAGGCGCCGGACTGGGACCCAGATCGGGATCGGGGCCAGGGCCGGGCGGAGGGGTGGTCGCTGTCTCAGCGTCCATCTGCTGCCGCGCTACGTCCGGCTTCACCATCAGCCCCGTGTCGTCGGCCGAAACCGACACCATTTCACCTCCACGAAGTCCCCGGTACCGCGTGGCGCCCTCGTCGTAGCTCTCGGCGTACGCAAACGTGTCGGACTGCCAAGTGAGCAGCGCCACGCCGTCGCGCATCGCCTGCACCAGCACTTCAGGTCCAGCCACCCGAGGCAGGTAGAGGTAGCGAGCGAAGTCCTCCACTAGCTGCTTCACCGCGACGTGTTCGTCGCGCCATAGCGGCACGTCATCCAAATGCTTGCGCAGGATGGTCGAACCCAGACTGGTGATGAGGAGCTCGTCGCTACGGAGCCTCTTGCTCGCCCGCGCGGCAAGCCCGTCGCCTCCTGACAACCGGGTCGCCTGCCAGGTGATCGGCGCCTGCGGGTTCGCCTGCTCGGGCACCAGCAACCACTGGTAGGTCTCGGGCAGACGCGCTGTCACCGCGCCGTCGGCCGCCTGCTTCTGGGTCTCGGCCTGCCGCACCTGGTGCGGATCCAGGTTGAGCGTCTCCTTCTCCAACAAGATTGACTCCCACGCCAGGAACCTGCGCAGCGCCTCGTCGAGATCTTGCAGTCGTACCGTGTCGGCGGCGAGGAAGACCAGCGTGTTGCGATACAGGCGCGGGGTGTTGCCACGCGATTCCAGGATTGCTTTGGCCGCGGTCTCGGCCGCGCTGCCGGGCTCCTTCGAGTACGGATGCTCGGCGGGCAGCACGACCAGCCGTGCGTCGAGGTCGTCGGGCACGTCCGCGCCCGAGCGCGGCAGCGGGTGGATGCGCGAGAAGTCGCCGGTCTTGCGCAGGTCGGCGCGCAACCGCTCGTCCAGTTCCTGCGCCACCTTGTCGGGATCGCGCTTGAGCTGTTCGGCGCGGTCCTCGGCGAGCTTGGTGACAGTCGGCTGCGTGGCGTACCAGAAGCGCGGACCATCCTGATAGAGATAGGTCGCCGTCGCCGCGAGCCGCCGCAGCGCATCGCCGAACACGGCAGGCGCCTCGCCCGGCATCACGCAACCGAGTTTGACGCGCCGGTCCTCCAGCCCGCGGTGCGCCGCCGCCGCCGTGGGCGCCGAGCCGAGGTAGATAGTGCGCGCCACACGCCTCGTTGCGTGCAGTTTGCCGAGGTTGGGCTGCTCAGAATCGATCTTGAGCGGAAGCGAGTTCGGCCCGTCCACGTCCTTCTCGATGATCGGAGCCCAGTTGTCGGAGAGGTAGCGCGTCAGTTCGGACTGCACGCGCGCGTCGTCGATCGGCACCGTGGACGGCAGTATCAGGGGGTTCTTGTCGCCCTTCTCCCAAAGACTGTGGATCACCGCAGCCATCAGACGCAACACGCCGCGCGTACGCTGGAACTTCACGAGCGTGGACCAGTCAGTGTAGAGCCTATCGAAGATCTCGGGGTGGATTGGGTACGCGGCCTGAATGCGCTTCTCGTAGTCGGCGTCTCGGCATTCGGGCGGGAATTCGGCGCTCTGTGCGCGATAGAGTTCGGCGAAGGCCCGCGCGGTCACGTCGCGCTGCGTGAAAGCTTCCGGGCCGGCGAGCGGCTCGAACAGCCGCCGCCGCACGATCTCGAACCCCTCCTCGGCAGTCGCCGGACGCCAGGACGATTCCACGCGGCCAACCACGTTGCGCAGCCGCTCGAGCGCCTCGCGTCCGCGGATGCCGCCTACTTCCACGTCGTCGGCTTGAGTGTGCGGCGAGCCCGATGTGTCCGACGCGGGCAGCGAGATCACAAGCATGCAGTTGCCGGCGAGCTTGGCTGACTCGGTGAGTGCCTGGGCGAAGGTGAACTGAGTCTCGAAGCCGCCGGCTGGAAGGTCGCTCTGGTCGTGGAGTTGGCGCGCATAGGCAACCCACTCATCAATCAGGATCAGGCACGGCCCGTAGTCCTTGAACAGCTCGCGTAGCACGTCACCGGGGTTGGTGGCCTTCTCGTCGTCAGCCTTGACCCGGGCGAAGGCCTCCTTGCCGCCAAGCTGGTACGCCAACTCGCCCCACAGCGTGTGTACCACTGTGCCGTCCGGCTTGGTGACGGGATTGCCTGGCGAGATCTTGTTCCCCACCAGCACCACGCACTTCGCCTTGGGCAGGCTCTTCACACCCGCCTCGGCAAGCACTGCGTCCACACCCGCAAGCTCGCTGGCATTCGCTCCCGAGAACAGGTGGTAGAGCGCCAACATCGAGTGCGTCTTGCCGCCGCCGAAGTTGGTCTGTAGCTGCACGACCGGGTCGCCGCCCTTGCCCGAGATGCGCTGCACGCCGCCCACGAGCAGGCGCTTGAGGCTTTCGGTGAGGTAGGTGCGGCGGAAGAACTCCTGCGGATCCTTGTACTCGTCCGAGCCCTCGCCCAGGTGTACCTGCCAGAGGTCGGCGGCGAACTCCGCCTGCTGGTACCCGCCGCTCGCCACGTCGGCGTGCGGCGTCACGATCTCGCGCCAAGGCTTGAGCGTGCCGGTCGTGGACGCCTCGACCAGCGAGCCGCCCGCCTTGCGCTTCTCCCCGCGCACCTGCTCGTCGTATGTTAGCCGCCGCAGCTCCATCTTCATCTTGCCGACTTCGTCGGCCTCTGTCGCCGAGATAGCCGTGAGCAGCCGCGCCATCGAGTCGAGCGCGCGATCTGCGTCGTCGCTCGAGAACGGCTCCTGGTGCGCCCACTTGTTGCGACAGTCGCGTAGCTCCTGCACCAGCGAGCGTTCGGCGCGGCCGAGTGTCCGGCCGAAGACGTCGTTCCACGCGTCCCACATCAACTTGAGGAGCGCCGCTACGTCCCACTCCGCAACCGGCTTCTTGTCAACCGTCCGGTCATCGCCAAAGTAGCGGCACGCCGCCTCGTCGGCCTGCGCCTCGTGCAAGTTCTTGAACTCGCGCGCTACAAAGGGCGAGAGCCCCGCACGGAGCAGCTCCATCGCCTTGCCGACACGTTCCTGGTTGGTGATGGCCATGGATCCAGTCCCCGTCTCTCGTTCAGTCTTCTTCCGCTGCCGCGAGGAGCCACTCGTAGGCGGGCTGAGCAACGACCCCCGGCGCATCGGCCCGCGCGAGCGCATCGCGGTCGAGCACCAACAGTCGTTGCGTCGCGCGCGGATGGTCTTCCGCCGCCGCGCTGAGCGCCCGCAGCTCCCGCGCGCGGGTCTCGGCCGACGACAGGTCGGCGCACACTTGGATCAGCTCCTCGCCACCTGCCAGACGCCGTGCAAGGAAGTCCACCTCGAGCCCTTCTGCGGTCTTGACGTAGCCGACCTCGGCACCGCGCCTCTCCAGTTCGTTCAGCACGGCAGTCTCGAGCGCGTGTCCGACGTTCGAGCGGCCGCTGGCGTCGAAGGCCTTGATGAGGCCCGGGTCCGCAGGATAGAGCTTGCGCGGGTTCGAGTTGCGTCGGCGCTCCGATTCGGTCGCCAGCGGCACGGCGCTGAGCAGGAAGGCGTCCAGAAGATGACCGAGCATGGCGTGTACGGCCTCGTTCGCCACACCGTGTCCCTGGGCCTTCAGATCCTGGTGCAGGCGGTGGACGCTGAAGCTCCCTGCCGGGTTGCGCAAACATCGCCGCACCAGCCAGCGGAGCGCCGCCACCTGCGACACCCCGTAGCGTTCGACCACGTCGCGAAAGAGCACGGTATCCACGTAGCTTTGCAAGAGTTCGATTCGAAGCGCCGTCGGAATACCCTGCGCCTCGGGGAACCCGCCCTCGACGAGGTACTCTCGAAAGCGCTTCTCGATCAGCGACCGCTGGGCCGACGTCCATCGCCGGGGTTCGCTGTTTGGCTCCTCACGGCGATGGCGCAGGAACTCGCGGAAGCTGAAGGGCCGAATGACGGTCGCCATCCCGCGACCGCGCAACGAGGTGTGGACCTCCCGCGAGAGCATCCGTGCCGACGAGCCAGAGACGACGATTTCGACCTTCTCGGAGTCCAGTACTCGGCGGACGAAACGCTCCCAACCGGGCACAAGCTGGATTTCGTCGAGGAACCAGCTCACCGTCTCGCGCCCACGCAACACGGGGTGACGCCGGTAGTACTCTTCGAGCAGGAAGCCGAGCTGTTCCAGCTCGAGGCCAGCTAGCCGGTCGTCGTCGAAACTGAGATAGACCGCCTGCTCGGCAGGCAGGGCAGCCCGGCGCTCGTCCAGCAATTGGCGCAGGAACATCGTCTTCCCCGCGCGGCGCATCCCGATCACCGCATGCACCTTGCCGACCACGGCGGGCAGCCGGGCATCGCGCCGAGTGAGCGCGACCGGCGGTACTTCCGCCAGCGCAGCGCTCAGCTTCTCGTCGAGTACAGGGTGCAGGCTCATGCCGTCACGCTAGAACGCAGGTGTCCGTCTGTCAAGGGCACATTCTTCCGAACCTGTGTTTCGCATAGGGTCACCATTGGCACCAGGTCATCGCGCTCAGGTCGTCCGTGTCCGCCATGTTGCGGATCTCGATTGACTCGATCTGCATTTCTTACTCCTCGGTCTCTCCGAACAGTGCGTCCTGCTCAGGACGGGGCTTGGCGCCCTCGCGAGCGAGGCGGGCGATCTCCGGCCAACTCTGCACGAGGCCGTTGTAGGCGAGAGCCTCGGTCGGGCGCTTCTTCTGAGGACGATCACAAATCGAATAGAGCCGGTAGGCCAGTTCGCGTGCGACTTCAGCCTTGGCGCTGAGCTTGGCAACGAGTTCGCCCGCGGCACCTTCGCCGCCGCTTGCGAGCACGCGGATCAGGTGGTGGACGATCTCCCAAGCGGTCAGGCGCGGGTCGGCGGCCGGATCCCATTCGGCCGGAAGCTCTTCGGGGCGAAGCAACCGCACCTTGCCGCGCTTCGATTCGAGGATGCCAGCCTCGACCATACCGGCGACGCTCGTATTCTTGGACTTGGAGAGCTGTTCGGCCATGCCGTAGTCGCCCTCGTCGAAGCCCGACTGCTCGAACCATGTGAGCGCCCAGCGACTATCAGCGTCGAAGTCGCCCTCTTGCTCGGCGAGCGTCTCGCCGAGGGTCTGGTTGATGAGTGAGAGCGCCTCGCGCACGCTGAGCGACTTGCCCTCGGCGTCGAGCACCTTGGCGTAGCGGGTGTAGACCGCCATCCCCGGGCCGATGGCCGCCTGCGCGAGGTCCACCGGCGCGATGTTGCCGCGCTGCAGGTGGGCGAGCGCAGCCGGCAGCTCGGCCTTGAGCGCGGTGACGAACTCGCGGCGCGTGGCGGTGGGGGCGGAGGCGGCGCGCGGGCGGCAGACGAGGACGATGCTGGAGGCGAGGGCGTTGGAATCCATTGCACGCATCCGTCCTGCGCCCTCGGTTCGCATCGGCCACGTGCCGCTCGTGGCGAAGCCGGCACGGATTACCGCGGCGAGGAAGGTCTCCCAGCCCGTGCTGGCGACGCCTTCCCCTCCATCGCTCTCGGCCTGCTTGAATGCGTAGTAGATGGTGATCGGAAAGGCGGGGTGCGCCTGCTCTGCGAGGCGGTGCATCGCCTGCGTCATCCCGTCGAGAAAGAAGGTCTCCGCATTTTCCTTGCCTCCGTGCCGATCCGGCGTAGCCACCAGTTCCTCCGCCTTGGGCACGGCGAGCGTGGCGAAGAGGTCCGGGAACACGGGCTTGAGCGAGCGCCGCAGCCAGATGTAGAAGAAGTCCGATAGGTCCGCGTAGCCGATGTTGTCGTAGTAGGGCGGGTCGGTGGAAACGACCTTGCCAGAACTGATCACCTGCGCCGCCGCATCCGCCTGATGAGCAAAACTCTGCGTGGCGGTCGGGAAGGCGTCTATTACCATTGCTCCTTTCTCAATCGCGGTCCCGAAACTCCCGCCGGCCTCCGCAAATGTATTTGCCTCGACGAAATCCCAGGTCATCTGAAGGGCCTGGCGGGCGAACGTCTCGCGGAAAGCGCCGCGGTCGCTCATCCAAGTCGCAATCGAGGAGCCGATGTTTGCAATCTTGGATATCCCACATGCGAGATACACCGCCACGGCATCGGCGTATGCGGTGGCGCCGGTGCCGCCATCAGCGAGGGGCTTGTCGTCAGTGGACCGTCGCGCGACCAGCGCATCGTACTTGACCCGCTCGCGCGCCTCGTGCACCAAGTCGGAGAGTGTCGTCAGCGCTACGAGCTGGCGGGGGGTGAAGAGGTCACTCCACTTTGTCATGCCGTAGTTTCCGACGCGGAAGCCGAGCGCCTTCTGGAAGAACTCGACATCCGGCTTCCACTTTGGCTTCGCTTGGCGCGCCACGGCCTCCATCGCTTCAGTCGGCGGGAGGTATACCCGGCCACGGTCGCCCTCCGCGACAATGGCCATCAGCCTCGCACCCATCTGCCCAGCCTGCGCTTCGGAACGAATGTAGTCCGATGTAATTGGTGTCCCTGACATCAAGCACCGGAAGTTTGCCCGCGCGAGCTTGGTGCCGTTTTTCGCCCCCTCCGCATCCTTCGGCTTCCCCACCTTCACCGTGAACCGGTAGCCGCCGTTCTCGATAACCGGTTCGACATACGCCTCCTTCCCCTCCTTGGTGGAGAGCATGAAGGTCGAGGCGAGCGGCACGTCCACGTTGGCAAAGGCCGGGTTCGGACTCTTCACCGTGCGCGCCCACAGCCAGGCGATCACGGTGAGCTTTCGGCCCGCGTACTGTTTCAGGTCCGCCCGCACCGACGCCATCTCGGCAGTGACCTCGACCTTCGGGTAGAGGTGGCCGATGCGCTTCTCGGCCTCGTCGCGCATCCACTGGCCGTAGTAGCGCACATCCTCGGCGAGCCCCTGCGCACCCTTCCACTCCCGGGCGATGAGGGTCTCCTCCTCGCGCAAGCCGGGGTTCACCGGCGGCTTCTCCGCGAACCTGGGCGGGATTTCGATCATCGCCTTGTTGATCAGCACCGCCACCGGGTTCAGGTCGCTGGCGTAGGCTTCGAGCCCGAGCCGCTGCGCCTCGAGCGGCAGCGCGCCGCCGCCGGCGAAGGGGTCGTGGAAGGCGGGCAGCTTCTGGCGGTCGAACAGCTCCTTGGCCCGCGGATGGTCGACGTTCTCGACGCAGGCGCGTCGCCAGCTCGCCCAGATCTCGTCGCGCGCCGCCTGCAGAACCGTCTCGTTGGTGGTGTTCTCCCACAGCACCAGGTCCTCGATGATGCGGAAGAGCCGCTGGCGCTCGAGGTCCGCAAGGACCTCGTCCAAGCTGGGCTCCGGGCCTGGCTCCGGCACGACAAGACCCGTCCCTTTGGCCTTCTCGGCGAGGGTGCGGGCCTCCTCCCAAACCTTGAGCCGCGCTTTGAGGGCTGTCTCCGCCTTCCGGCGCAGCTTCGGGTCCGAACGGAGCACGTCCACGTAGGCCGACGGGTCGTCCACCATCTGTGCGAAGATCACGGCGCGCACCGCCGCCAGCGGCCGCCGCGCCCACCACAGGTGCAGCGTGCTCGGGTGTCCGTGGCGGATCGACTTCTCTCGCGCTGAGGCCTTGTTGATGGCGTCGAGCGGCAGGGCGACCTCGATGAGCTTCTTCTTCATGCGGACTCCATGGTGCTTAGGACGATTCCCCGGACTTGCCGGATGAGTATCGGATGATTCGGCAAAGCCAACCGTCTACCCATCAACGGGTTCCAGTGCTTCAGGATTGGGGCTGCCAGGTTTACGATTACGGCGAACCGGTTGACGATTGGTTGACGATTAGGACTTCCGCCAATAGGCCGTCGGCTGTCAGTCGATTCGGCTCTACCTCTCGGTAGATTTCGGTGTTCCGTCAATAGGTTGTCGATAGATGCGCTAGCCGGAAATCCCCGCCGGTCGATGATGACTCGTGCGTTTAGCTGCGCCTCTACCGCTTGGGTTACCATCCTATGGCTCATCCTATGGCTCATCTATGGCTCTTCGGAAACGCCCGAGTCGGATCCCCGCAGCGGCGTGGAAACTCCGGGTGAAAGGGTAGTCATCGGTCGATTCCTGTCATGTCTCGGTCGATTGTCGGTCGATTCGGACGAAATCGGCAGGACGTACCGAGCCGCGCGCCCTTTGACCTCCCAGACAAGCAATCCCATGTCGGAGGGACAGCGTCATCTCGGCACCTCCGCCCGCGCCAGCAGATCGGCGAACGGGAAGTTCACGCTCGCGCCATTGAAGTCGGTGGTCACGCCGCTGCGCTCGAAGGGGCGGCGCAGATAGTGGACGCGATGCGTCTCGTCATCGATGAACTCGACCATAGCCAGTATGAAGTCGTCGGGCTTGTTGAAGCTGTAGAGGATCTCGTTCTTCGTCACCGTGACCGTGTCTGCGCCCGTCACGCGACCCTTGACCTCGAGGAAGCGCAGTCGTCCGGTACCGGGGACACGGCTCTCGACGTCGTAGCCGAGCTTCTCGAACTCGCGATCAGTGGGCTCGAAGCCCAGGGCGCGCTCGACCTCCATCACGATCGCGCGGGCGCGCGCCGCGGAAGCCTGGGTGTCGATGGGGTGCGCAGACAGCGCCGCCCCGGTCATCGTGGCGACGAGCCCCAGTGGCACCACCACGAGCCCACCCAGCACGACGGGCGGCAGCGCCGAGATCTGGGCCTCCCGATCCAGCTCGCCGAGGCGCCTCTCGAGACGGGCCTGCAGGTCGTCAGCGCGACGGCGGGCCTCCTGCGAGTTGAGCCGCGCACCGGCCTTGCCAGCCTGCTCCTGGAGCTTGAGCTGCTCGGCACGATGGTCCCAGTAGGTGATCTCCTTGGTCAGCCGGTCCTTCACGGCGGCGCGGGTCTTCTCCACCCACCCAAGACGGCGCTCGCGCACTTCGGCAATGTGCTCTGGAACCACCTGAGCGATGGCATGGCCCTGTGCATTCTGCTCCAAGCCGCGCGTGATCCAGGCGCACTCGGGGCGTGCGAGAAGGTCGACCAGCGCGGGCTCCCCCTGAGCAAGCGGGCGGTAGTCGAGATAGGGCGCGTAGTTCAGATGACGTGTGTTGCCTTCGGCGTCCATCTCCACATAGAGCATCCGCCGCGAGATGGTGCGGCGCTCGCCCGAGGGCAGAACGCTCGCGTCCTGGATGGCGTGCTCCAGGGTGAAGAGCACGCGCGGACTTGTGCCAAGGTCGCGCTCGTCCACCAGCACCGTACCGCGCTTCAGGAGGTCGCGGTGGCGCTCGAGCGTGAGGTCCAGCGCCGCATCGAGCAACGGATGACCCGGGCAGACGAAGGCGGCGAGCGGCTGACCCTGAGGCGCGATCAGGTCCTTCTCGAAGGTCATGCGCTCGTAGCGCGCGAGGACCGGCTCGCCTACACCGATCTGGCGGTCGCGGTTGCGCACCGGTGCTGGCACGTGGGTGACCTCATATCGACGCGGCTCCCTCTGGCGCACGGTACCGCCCAGGCGTTTGAAGGCCTCGAGGAAGAACGACTCGATGTAGTGCGGCTGCAGCCGGCGTGCATCAGCGCGCTCCATCTCCTCACGCACGCGCGCCACGCGGCTCGAATCCATCACGTCGTGAGCGAGCGCCCGGTCTTCGATCAAGCCCACGAGGTGTGATTGGTCCACGCCGCTCTCGATGGCGCGAGTGAGCCGCGCGCGCACCTCGGGCTGGTCGCCGTAGCGGATGGCCTCGATCAAGAGGTCGCGCAACGGGCGGCTGTCGAACTGGAGCTTGCCGAGCACGTCGAAGACCTGTCCGCCGAGCGCCTTTCGGGCTTCTTCGAGCTTCTCCAACAAGCGGCGGTACACGTCGCCCTCGCGGGTCTCTTCGGCCACCAGGTTCCACAGGTGGCAGACCTCGGTCTGTCCGATGCGGTGGATGCGGCCGAAGCGCTGCTCCAAGCGGTTCGGATTCCAGGGAAGATCGTAGTTCACCATCAGGTGTGCGCGCTGCAGGTTGATGCCCTCGCCAGCCGCATCGGTGGCAAGCAACACCTGGACCTCGGGGTCGTGGAGGAAGCTCTCCTGCGCCTTCCTTCGGTCCTCGCGGCCCATGCCGCCGTGGATCATCACGACTGCCTCCGGGCGTCCAAGCAGCGTCCTGATCTGTCTCTCAAGGTAGTTGAGAGTGTCCTTGTGCTCGGTGAAGAGAACGAGCTTCTGACGCGGCGAAGGGACGGGCTTCGGGATCGGTCCAGCACCGTAGGGCACGGTGGGCTCGCCGACCCGGTCAGCCAGTGCCGTGGGCGTGAAGATCTCACCCAGCAGGCGCGCGAGCTCACGCCACTTGGTGTCTTCGCCGCTACGGCGAACCTCGCCGGCAAGCCCTTGGAGACGGGTGAGCGTGGCGATCTCGATCTTCAGCTCGGCGACCGTCGCGGCAGCAGTGGCCTGGTCGAGGATCTGCTCCTCGGCGGCCTCGACCTCGTCCTCAGGAGCATCCTCGAGATCCTCGACATCCTCGTCATCGAGCACCGGGCCTGACAAGGTCGGCGCGGGAACCGCTGCGCCGCGTTGCAGGAGTTCCAGCTCGCGCAACCGCGCCTCGAGGCGCTCGCGGCGACGGCGTAGCGACTCGTAGATCGCCTCGGGCGAAGAGGCCAAGCGACGCTGCAGGATTGTGAGCGCGAAGCCTACCGTGCCCGCCCGCTTGTCGTTCTCCAGCGCCTCGGCGCGGTTGAACTCCTCGCGTACATACTCGGTCACTTGGGTGTAGAGCTGCGCCTCGGCGTCGGACAGCTTGTACGGAACCGTGTAGGCGATGCGTTCGGGGAAGAGCGGGCGCCCGTCGAACTTGAGCAGGTTCTCCTTCACCATGCGACGCATCAGGTCGGAGACGTCCGCCTTGTGCACGCCGTCGCGGAACTTGCCCTCGAAGCGGTCGCCGTCGAGCAGCGCCATGAAGAGCTGGAAGTCCTCCTCCTTGCCGTTGTGCGGCGTGGCGGTCATGAGCAGGAAGTGTCGCGTAAGACCCGAGAGGAGCTGGCCGAGCCGGTAGCGCTTCGTGTACTTCACCTCACCGCCGAAGAACGTGGCGGAGAGCTTGTGTGCCTCGTCGCAGACGATGAGGTCGTAGCGACAATCCGGTGCGCTGAGCTTCTCCTGCACGTCCTCGTTGCGCGACAGCTTGTCGAGGCGGGCGATGGCAAGGTCGTTCTCAAGGAACCAGTTGCCAGTGCGAGCGGCCTCGAACTTGTCATTGGTCATGATCTCGAAGGGCAGATGGAAGCGCCGATAGAGCTCATCCTGCCACTGTTCGACGAGGCTGCCGGGGCAGACGATCAGACAGCGCTTGAGATCTCCGCGCGCGATCAGCTCCTTGATGAACAGCCCCGCCATTATCGTCTTACCCGCGCCGGGATCGTCAGCGAGAAGGAAGCGCAGGGGCTGCCGGGGCAGCATGGCCTCATATACCGCGGTGATCTGGTGCGGGAGCGGGTCCACGAGCGACGTATGGACCGCCAGCACAGGGTCGAACAGGTGGGCGAGGCGGATGCGATGAGCTTCCGCGACGAGACGGAACAGCGCGCCGTCGCCGTCGAAGCTCCATGGCCTGCCGGCCTCGACGATCTCGAGGCGCGGCTCATCGTGACGGTACAGTATCTCGTCGGCCACTCGGCCATCCGAACCGCGATACACGAGGGTCAGTGCGTCGGAGCCGTGCCACTCGACGCTCACGACGCTGACCAAGGCGTCGGGCAGGATGCCGCGCACGGTGGCGTCGGGTTGGAGGTCTTCGAGAGTCACGAGTTGCACCTCCTACGCGGTTCGATTCTGAGCGCGGCGTGCTGATTGCCACCGGAGCCGCCTGCAAGGGGGCGGCTACAGGCGCGATGCGTGGACGGTCCACGCGAACCTTTGCAGACAGTCCAGATACGTGTGCGCCGTCCGATCGTCCCCCGCGCCCCATCCGGCACCACGATACACGAGCGATGATATCGTCGGAAGCCAACGGAGACCTACGCCCACGCCTTCGACACTCGGAAGCGAGAGAACGCCTCGCCAAAGCCCCAACAGCGGCATTCCAGCGCGTTTACGCACATTCCCACGAACAGGATGAACCTTCCATCACAGTCAGAAGCAGCACGCGACAATAGGATAGGCGCATCGATAGTACGCACGCCCGAAGACGGATAGATTTCGGTAAGACCACCTTGGTATGACTCGCGTGCGACGATGCTCTCGGCCGCGCTCTCTGAAACCCTCAGGACGCGGCCTTCTCTACGCCTGCTTCGCGCAAGACGCCGCCCCGGGGAATCAGGGAAGCGCGCGACCGCACACTAGAAGCGCCACGTGTTTCCGCAATTGCGACAGTGGGCCTCGGTCACGTCTTCCTTGCGCGAGAGCCCAGTAGCCAAGATGGACAGGCCGCCGGTAACGACGGCAGCAGTCGCCTTGCCCCCGCTGATGCCTTTCTTCTGCTTCACCTGTTTGGTGCTAACGGTGCCTTTCGACTGGCAATGTGGGCACACCATGGCCGCGCTCTTTGGAGCCATGGCATCGCCCAGCTTCCCTAGGAACGCTGTTGATCGTTCGAGTGCGGAGGGTCCTTCCCAAACTGGCAGGTCACCCATTGGAGTGTTGCTCTTGGCGGACTTCCGCATCACAGCTCGCACATCCAGGCGTGTCCACGTGAAGCGCTTCGCTCTGTCGATTGCGTAGACGGCCGCGAGAGTCAGGATCGCGCCGTTGAGTGCAAACGCACATGATGCTTCATCGTAGAAGAGAATGTGGCCGTTGGAGTCTGTGGCCGCTTGAATGGTCCAGTGCGATTCCGTCGCGTCATCTGCAGCATCAGCTGATGCCGAAGCTGGCTCAAGGAGGACGTCCCGCGGCGCACCGCAGCCTGGGCATGCTGTCGCCTTGTCCGAGACCTGGTGACCACATTCAGAGCAGGTGATGAGTGCCATCGCGACCCCTCCTCCTGGCGCGCCTTCCCAACGTTGTAGAGCTTGACCTGTATCCGAGGTCCGGTCGTGGTCTCGGCTCGGCCCGCGCTCCTGGGCCGAGGATATCAGGTCGAAGCTCGGGTTAGATTCGAGCGACCCCGATTCGACCTTTCGTAGTCAAGAACCAGCGGGGGTAGCCACTCTGAGTTGCGCCTTCGCCGACGAAACCCTTCTCCACCAAGGAAACGAGAGCGATGCGAGTGCGATTGGGATCGATCTCTGCCTGCTTCGCCAGCCCGCTAAGGGAGCGAAGCGCGAATGAACTGTTGGCCATGACCTGCATGACCTTGATTTCGTCCTCGCTCAGTGGAGGACCCTGCTGAGCAACACCTGTGACGGCAAACTCCGCTGTCGCGGCAAACCCCGCCGTGCCGGACCTGTCGTCCACGTCTTCGGGTTCAATCACCTGTTCGAGTGTGGCCCTCGCCTCAGCCGCATCCTCTTTCGCTTCACGCGCGGCTTCCAGCACGCGCTGGGAGACGGTGTTGATGAACTGGCGTGAACTAATGGCCGCCACCAGGCAGAAGCCAGCTAGAACGAACAGCTTTGACGGATCTCCCGGTTCACTAGAGGAGCCAAGGACATCGCTGATCAGGCCGCTCGAAATCATGTTGAGGAAGAGTGGGACGATGAAGGCTGCTGCGATTCCGACAGCCATGCATTGCCACCATGGCATGTTGTCGTCCTGCGTCTGCTCAAGCAAGTAGTAGTTGACAAGACCCCCGAGAACACCGGATGCCAGCATGGTGCCGGCTACCCACGAGTACATACTTCAGACCCCCTCTGAATCGAACGTGTTTGCGGATAACCTGCGAGCGAAGCGAGGTTGATCCGCGGGTTAGGTGCCCGTTGAATGGCACCCGGATAGTGCAGGTCTGCGCCTAGTTGCTCCTGTGTGCGGTCTGACGGACCTTCCAAAGGAAAAACATGTCCTCATTTCGAACAGCGGCTTCGCCCGAAATCAATCCGCCTGCGGCAGTCACGCCGTCCGCGAGTACCTTCGTCAATCCAAGTGCCTTAGCCGCCACTGCAAGCTGCGCTGGCAAGAGGCCTGTGTACATACCGAAGCCGATTGCCGCCGACCAGCCGACAATCGATCGACCCAAGTCCCGGCTCAGGGTCCGTCGCGCGTTGCGTATTGCCCGGTCAATGCCGACCAGCTCGGGCTGAATCACATCCGAGTAGATCGACCTGGCATCGCTCTCAGTGAAATCCGTCTTCCGAGATCGCACGTCGTCGACCGCGCGATTGAGCGCCTGCCGATACGCCACAAATGCCTCTCCTTCTCGCTCACGCAACTTCACTACTGTATCTGGGGGCACGTCCGCCAGGAACGGTACGAGCGAAGTCAGATGTTCCTGAACCAGTTCGTTTCGCTTCGTTAGCTCCTTGTCTCCCGAAACTGCGGCTAGTACGCTCACGTGCAGGTCTGCGTCATTCAAGTATGAAGTGCGAAGCACCTGTGCTGCCGCCATTTCGAATAGCACACTCCCCAGTACCGTGTCGGCCAGGTAGACGTGCAGTCCGACCTTCTTCTTCGCGGTATCAGACAGTGTGACCCACTCACCGCGGCGGGCGCGCTCAAGCAGTCTCGGCGTCTGAGTCAGCGCCTTTGGGGGTTCGTCAGATACCTGAATAAGGCCTCCGTGCTCGAGCAGGTCCTCGGGACCCGCAACGTCCAACACCCATTGAGGGTCCTCGTACCTGACCGCAACCGATACTTCGTTGAAGAAACGACCGACGAGCCGTGATCGCTCCCGCTCGAAACGCTCGTCGGCGCCGGTGCCGAAAGCCCCTACGGAGATGCAGCTGTTGCAGACATCTTCTGGAGCGGTGATGGGCGCGATCAGTCCCGCCTCAATGAGTGGGACAGCGCGACGCAACACCTGCAGGTCTTCGAGCAGCCAGTAGCGGCGCTCCTCCAAGGAATCGAGTTCACCGTGATGCGCAGGGCGCTGATGGTCTGCGATGAAGTTGTGCATGTAGACGCGGTCGCTGTACAGAGCTGCGAACTGAGCCAGTTTGTCGAGACGTCCGATTCGACACTCAGTACTTCGGCATCGTTGGGCTCCACCCCCGAGCGCAAGCGACGCGGAGTGCGTTAGGGACCCAGCGGCGGCGGGGTAGTCGTTCGCATCCGTCACCAATCCTGCTTGTGCACCGATATCATCTAGTTGGCCAGCCGACAGCTTGAGAATCCGCCGCTCGTCAAGCCTCTGACCGTCAAGAAGACCCGCGTTCTCAAAGAGTGCCAGCAGACGCGGTTGATCCGGCATTGTCGCTCCCCTCAGTGCACCTAGCGTTGTTCGGCATCAGCTGCGACGCGCGAAGCGCGGAGTCTGCTGGATGCCGTTGTTGGACAGCGCCGGGAACGCACGTGCCGCTACCGGCCCCTTGGCGAACCGAACTCCCTAGGAGCGTACTCCAAGATGACCGGGGACTCCCTCTTCCGCGCGACCGATTCCGGGGTAAACGAGACAGGGTAGGTCTGAATCGACTCGACTGACGAAGGCACTCCACGTGCTCTGGCGCCAATGAACACGGTGTTTCCGAGCAGATGCAGGAGGACTAGAGCTGCAACCCCGCGCTGACTGACATCAACGGGTTCGAAATCCTGTACACATGCGCAGCGGGCGGCTTCCTCACCTACTGGCCTGCGCAAGTACGTGAATGACGTGTCCATCGAGTCGTCATACGACGTGCCCTCGACTGCAAATCCGATTGGAAGTGGAGGACGATAGGACAAGGTCAGGCCGTGCTTGTACGAGTTGTACAGTTGAGAGCCGGTCGCCAGCCCCGCCGCATATCGAACCCACTCGACACCCCATTTGGCCGATGGGCCGAAGGCCGCTCGTTCGCGGTCCGGAATGTCGCGGCCGCTGACCAGGTACTTGAGTACGACATCTTCAAGGTCAAGCCGCGCCCTCGGGGTCGTGATCCGATTGAGTGAGATGTCGCGCGCGATCTTGTGAACCACATCCCGCTCACGCAGCTCAGCAAGGGCCACCCACGTGCATTCATCTTCGCAGGCATGTACGTACAGTAAGCGCAGGAGGGTTTCGGCGATGTGCTGAGAGACAACCAAGACACCCAGTGCCGCGGCGCTCCGCAGTTTCTCTGAGTCGATAGCGAGGGCGCGGACATGTAGGTCGGCACCAGTCGGGCTGTTGGTTGTCAGCAAATGAAGCAGTTCCTCCCGTGGCTCAAGCATGAGCAGATTCATCAGGAGCTGGTAGCTCAGCTCGTCCACGGCAAGCGATCCGTAGAACTCCGTGTTGAGCTGAAGTACTTCATCTGCCGGAATTCGATGGCTTCTCGGGGAGGCGCCCTCGTGTCGTCGCCTGTGATTCCGTCCCATCGTCCCCCCATGCTGGAAGGTGACTGTCGATCTGACTTTGGTCTGTCCAACGTGTTACGGCATGAGCGGCCGGTTTCGCCGCGCATGTTGATTCTATCTCGCACGGTCCGATGCCGGGGTTAGACGACGGGAGC
The DNA here is from genome assembly GCA_030682655.1 of Actinomycetota bacterium. Taxonomy (NCBI): domain Bacteria; kingdom Bacillati; phylum Actinomycetota; species Actinomycetota bacterium. Next base: position 18,127 of record JAUXNU010000080.1, read on the forward strand.
GGGACCCCCTGCCTTCATGCCGCTCTCTGCTACGAAGATCAAGTAGTCGATCATCCCCAGGATCTGCAGTACACGCTGTGGCTGAAGATCATCTACAAGGCGATGGTGGACCGCATTTCGGACGAAGCCAAACACGCCTCTGAACAGCAGGTGTGCTCCTTCCTGTTCTGCAGTGATGTCACTCAGGACAATTCGGTGATTGGGCGGTGCGAAGGCAAACCTGGCCAGGTCTACTCCAATGAGCTCGGGTTCAGCCCCCGACAACGTACGTATCCGGTCTTCGAGAATGCGTGTGGCCTCATTCAGGACGGTATCCAGACGCTCGTGTTCGCCATCGGAATCGAACCGGGCGACCAAATCCAGGCACCGCGACCGAAGCTGTGGGTCCCGAATCTGGATGGAGTCGAGCACAACTGGCGGACTCGCGCCCGCACTTGAGGGACTCGCTTGGACATGAGCAAGACCGTGGCCCGAGGACTGTGGAAGTTGGTCGAAGGCGAGCGATACTGTGCTCATGCGCGAGAAGATACCAGTCTCCAGTAGCTCTCGTAGCCGGGCGAGCTGTTCATCTAGAGCCTCGACAACCGCCCTGGCAACGTCGGGACGGTTGGCAATCTCATCCCGGCGAACCGCAAGCACATCCAGATAGAGCAGAGATGCGGACTTCAGGATTCTCGCATTGCCGTGAGTCACTCGGAAGTCGTAATCCCAGTTGTTCTCGACCTGGTCAGAAAGCGTCTTCTCGAGCCGCTCGAGCAGCCAGTCTATGGTTCGCATGTCGCGGGCAACCGGAAAGGTCTTGAAGGTGCTCTCGTCCATGAACGCGCCGATGGCCGAGTCCTCGAGTACGGCTCGCTTTCCGGCATCGAGAAGGGACTTGTAGTGCCTGATAGCGGCCACAATTAGGTGGAACGTGTCTCTAGAGAAGTACACGTCATACACGTAGCTGTCGTCATGCTCCATGAAGTCCTCGGACATGCTTCCGCCCCGTTCGTCTAACGTTGTGGCGCATGAGCCGCGGCCGACGCGCCTCTCTTCCATGCTACCGCTCCTGGCCGTCAGCTGTTGCTCCTATGTCAACTCTACACCGCGACGGCGACCGGATCGGGTGCGAAGTCGACCTGGACGACATCTGCCGCACGTGCCCGCTCCGCACGCAGCATCGTCTTGAACACGAC
>JAUXNU010000081.1 GCA_030682655.1 Actinomycetota bacterium
TCGCCTTCTTCACGCTACTCACTCCTTCCCGCCCACGATGGCGTCGTACTCCCTGAACCTTCGCTTGCAGGTGTCGATGACGGACTTGGGCGTCGCCTGTGTCTTCTTGTTGAAGACATCACCGATAACGATCGCGTCAGAATCGATCCGGTAGATGATGCGCCAAGCGGCACTCTCATCAACGATGCGAAGCTCACGACAACGAGGCCCGATTGCCGTCATCGGACGCGAGTGTGGCAGGCCAAACGACTCGCCACGCTGCAACCGTCTGAGCAACAAGCCGGCCTCCAGTCGAGCGGCGGCCGAAAGCGGCGGCGTCTTGACTTCACCGTGGAGCCAGACCAAAGGCTTGTTGACCGAGTCGCTCATCAAACCGAGTGTATGTCAGATGCGACATATGCGTCAAGGCGAACAACGTCGGCTCGAGGACGGCATAACGCATGGCGCATCAGCGGAGGCCGATGCGCTTGGGACGATTCTACCTCGCACCTTCTGCTGTTGCTCCTATGTCAACTCTACACCGCCATTGCGACCGGATCGGTGCCGAAGTCGACCCGGACGGCGTCTGCCGCCCGTGCTTGCTCTGCCCGAAGCATCGTCTTGTAGACGGTCCTGGAGATGTGTCGTTTGAGGCACCGCAGCGCCTCTCGGTTGCTCATCCCCTCCGCCTTCTTCCTCTCCATGAACGCGATCGCCGGCGGGTGCATGCGTGCCTGCGTGACCGCGATCATGTGGATGGCCGAGTTCAGGTGCCGGTTGCCGCAACGGTTCAGGCGATGGCGCTGTGACTTGCCGGAGGAGACCGGTAGCGGCGCGGTGCCGTCGTGCATCGCGAACGCGGACTCGTGAGAGAAGCGCGAGGCGCCGGCCGTCTCGCCCGCGAGATGGGCCGCACCCACCGCGGAGCATCCGGGAAGGCCGAGGAGCTCCGGGACGAGATCCGTCGTGAGATCCTCGATCTCGCGCTCGAGGGAGTTGATCTCCTTCGTGAGCTCGCGGCAGCGTCTCGTCTGCTCGATGGCGATGCGCGAGCGCGTGGTCGGAGGCAGCGACCGCAAGGCGGCCTCGAGACGATCGAGCCACACGTAGCGGGAAAGCAC
>JAUXNU010000082.1 GCA_030682655.1 Actinomycetota bacterium
GGCTGCAAAAGCGGCTCTACGAGCTCGTCTCACTGAAAGAATCGATCAGGAGAAGGGAGGTGCAGGCACCCGATCTTGACGACATCTATGATGAGGCAACGAAGGTGACGTTCGACGACATTCTTACGTGAGGCAACGGGCGGGCCCCCTGCACGCGTTCACTCTTCGTAAGAAAACCATCAAACGCCCCGCTCACGCCCTATCACGCATCCTTGTCGGCGACCTCGGAGTCGTCCTTGGCCTTCTTGTCCGTGAACCGCTCGATGAACTCGATGTGCTCCACGACATCCACCTCCAGCGTCTTTGCCAGGCGCGTCAGCTCGACATCCTCGGTACAGAAGAGCTTGGAACGCTGAGCCATGGTGAGAATGACCGCCGAATCGAAGTCCACGTCGTACTTCTCCATCATGGCATTAACGTCTGATTCGGAGTACTCCTCGGCATGCAGGAGTTCTTTCATCTCGATGTCTTCATAGACTTCTTCCTTCAGTTCATCGTAGAGCATCTCGGTAACGATCCACTTGCGCTTGCGCTGCGGCATCAACTTGACCTGCTCGGCAGCGACCATCTCGTCGATGAAGTCGCGCGTGACCGTGAAGCGGCGCTTGCGGGCCAGCAGCAGCAGCGGCAGCAGGAGCAGTGGCGTGAAGCAGAAGTACCAGTACTTGGGTATGCGGATCGGCGGAATGATGCCGATATCGGTCGGCCAGCCCCACACCTGCACACGCGCATTTGCGGTGTCGGTGATGAAGACCAGGTTCTTGGCGTTGATCGAAACGTCGTTGGGGAAGTTGAACTGGCCACCGAGAACGCCTCGGGAACCGAACGTCGCGAGCCGCCCGCCCTCGGTACTCCAGATGGTTCCGTCATGCGAGAGGGTATCGATCACCACTAGCTTGTCTGAAGACGTGGCGTCCTTCGAGCGAGGAACGAGGAAGTCCACACCGCGTGGCAGGCCCTGTGTGGGCACCACGTACTGGAAGTTGCCCTCCAGATCGAAGACCTGTATGCGGCGGTTGTTGCTGTCCGTGACCCAGACCTCCTGGCCGTTGACGGCCACGCCGTTCGGGAACTGGAAGTTCTCCGGGTTGTCCTGCACGCGCAATGCAACACCCGCCTTGCCGATGGAGCGCTTGAACTTGCCGTCGGGACCGAAGATCAGCAACCTGCTCCCCGGAAGGAAGTCCGTGACATACATCGTGCCGTCGGGGGCGAAGTCGAGCGCGACGGGCATCCACACGTCACCCCTCGTGTCGAAGCCCTTGGGAAGCTGGTCCTTCGGCAGCTTGGGATCGAAGATGCCGACGTACTTGCCATCGGGTTCGAAGATGACCATCCGGCGCTCGCGGCGGTCCGAGACGTAGAGGCGCCCGTTCTTGGGATGGCGCTTCACGTACATAGGTGTCGTGAGATTGTCGGCACCGAACGTCTTCACAAACGTACCGTCGACCTCGAACTGGAACATCTGGCCACCGGCGGAGTCGGTAACCCACGCATACTGCTCGTCGGCGTACACACCAAGGGGACGCTGAATCGCCGTGGAAGTCGTGTCGCTGCCCGCCATGGAGTACAGATAGTCGGGCGGAATGACGGCTTCATCCGTCGTTGTCGCGATGTTGAGACGCAGGCTCTTGGTCGCGCGGAAGTTCGCGTACCACGCACCTAGAAGCGCGAGCAGCACGAGCAGCACGACGAGCAGTATTAGTTTGCGGCGAGTGCGTTTCTTCACGCCGTCGTCCCCTTACTTCTTCTTCTTCGCGGTCAGACGAGTCACGCCCTCTTTCGCCTCCGCGTTGTCCGGCTCGATATCGAGCGCGTCCCTGTACGCGGTCAATGCATCTTCCTTCTTGCCGAGCTTCTCGAGTGCCATTGCGTGCAACATCACGGCCTCGGCCGACTTCGGCGCGAGGGCCCGCGATATCGCGGCGGCGTCACGTGCGGCGGCGAAATCCCCCGCGTCGTAGGCTTCCTGAGCGTCGGCGAAAAAGTCCTCGTACTTGCCGACGGACTCAAGTGTCTCATGGGCGAGTTCGGAGTCCTCGGCTGCATCGACCGCCGCACGAAGATGCCATGCGGCGTTAACCAGGTCCTCACGATCAAGATAGATCAGACCGATCTCGTACTGCGCCTCGGCGTATCCAGGGTCGAAACGGACCGCGATTCGCAGTTGCTCCAGCGCCTGGTCCGAGTCTCCGAGACCAAGGAAAGCCTTGCCCAGACCGAGGTAGGTATCGGACGCATCACGCCGGATGCGTAAGGCGGCCTTGTAGTAGCCGACCGCATCTTCGTAGCGCTCGTCCGCGGATGCAACCGCGCCCAGATAGAAGAAGGCCTTCTCGCGCTTGTCGTTGATGTCCTTGTACTGATACGCCTCAGTAAGCTCAATGACGCGAAGGAAGTAGCGCTCGGATTCCGCGAGATTGCCCTCGGCCAAGTGGATGATGCCGAAATCGAGATAGGCCGGTACGTTCTCGGGGTCGAGTTCCAGAGCGATCTTGAGCTGCTCGAGGGCCTGCCTTCGGAGCCCAGCGCTGAACAGGGTCTCCGCCAGACGCACCCGCACGCCAGCGTCATTGGGGCTTTGGTCGACGACTGCGCTCACCATGGCCACGGCGCGTGCGGCAGGCGAGGCTTCACGCTCGGCTTGCCGCACGGCATAGACGGAATACGCGAAGTAGAGGCTGAAAGCCAGAGTGGCCGCTCCAACCGTCCACACGGCAACCGTGAGTACCCGGTCGAGCCTATCTGTTGCGCCTTGTTTGCCAACTGCAGCGGCAGATGTCGCCACGCGATTCATCCTGTCTGTTCGAACGACCGACTCTCCAGTGCCGGTACTGGGAGTCGAGGTCGCCTCAGGCCCAAGGGACCATCAAGCACGACCCAACGTACTGGCAGAACAGAGCATGTGTCAACAGTTACAATCTCGCTTCACAGTATCTACACAGGCCCTACGTCAGACACCAAGGTTGTCGTGACAGCGAACGCACAGCGACTTGCCCTTGTAGGGCGCAATGAGCCTGCTGTCGATATCCAGTTCACCGTGACAGTCATAGCAGAGACGCAGGTCGTGAGCGCTGGAGACTTCAGCCTGGCGGGCCGCTTTCGACGTGCCAAAGCTCACATGGCAATCGTAGCACTTGTACGGGCGCCCCTTCTTCTCCTCGACGTCGAAGTGCACGGCGTGCTCTGCGAACCCCTTGTGTTGAATCTTCGTCGCCGGTTTGGGATTCATCTCGTCATGACACGGGGCGCAGTTCTCCCGCGTCAAGTCGGCGCGCTTCACCTTGTCGTGGTGACAGTTCTGGCACGAGCTCCGATCGGTGTGGCAGACGTTGCAGTCCTTGCGGTCCACGTCATTGGCCGGCTTGTGGTTCTTCAGCCAGTCGGCAGGGTGTGGCATGACCGTCTTGTGACAGAGCTTGCACGACGGTGAGTCGTGGCAGGAACCGCAGGCGCCCTCCTGTTGGAGGTAGTCCTTGCCGTGTTTGCTGTACCACTCGACATTCTTGTGTGCCGCCGGAATCACCTTCGCCGAGCCAGGGCCGCTCTTGCGCCGCCCCATGTGGCACTCGACGCAGAAGTCGGGCTTGTGACACATGGCGCAGTACTCGGGCTCTTTGTTCGCCCGCTTCTTGTGGTCACCGGCCTGGAACTTCTTGGTGTGGTCAGCGGGCATGAGCTCAAAGTCCTTGGGGTGACACGCGTAGCAGTCCTCGGTAGCGACTACTCCCGCCGACGCGTGAGTGAGCCCGTGACAGCGGTAGCACGACAGCATGTCCGGCCTGCGAATACTCTTTGTGCCCGTGCCGTGCCCGAACTTCGGGTGGCACACGGTGCACTGGTAGTTGCGCTTGAGGTGATCCGCGTGGGCGAAGATGACCGTGCCCGGCAGGAAGTCATCGATGTCCGGATGGCAGTACATGCACTGCCCCATCGAGGTGGGCTGGGTCGGGTACACGATGACCGCCGGCCGGTCGAGGTCCACCGGGATCGTGCCCAGGAAGACCGCCGGCATCGGCCCGACATCGACCTTCTCCCGCTTGTGGCACTCGTCGCAGTCCTTGGGCGCGTCGTGACACATCATGCACTGGTTCGTGTCGTTCTTGGCGCGGTCTGCGTGTGGCGCCTTGGCCCACGTCTTGGTGTGCGTGCGGGGCCGAAGGTTGAATGAAGGCGAATGGCACGCGGAGCATTCCGCCGCGGCGATGTCGCCCTGGGGACCGTGCGAGATGCCGTGACAGTTGAAGCAAGACTCCATGGGCGGAGAGTAGGTCTTGCCGGCCTCGTGGGCCGGCTTGTAGTGGCACGCGGTGCA
>JAUXNU010000083.1 GCA_030682655.1 Actinomycetota bacterium
ACGCGCGTCGGTATCTTGCCGACGGATTGTGCGGCATCCGTGTGAAGCAGGACGCCGGAGGCGCGGCAGACGTCGGCGATCTGGGTGATGGGCTCTATCGTCCCCATCTCGTTGTTGGCGTGCATCACGGAGACGAGAATCGTGTCCTCCGTGATCGCCGCCTCCACCGCGGCGGGGTCGACCAAACCTGTCGAATCGACCGGAAGGACGGTCAGCTTGGCCCCAAGTCGCTCGAGGAAGCGACACGGCTCGATGATCGCCGGGTGTTCGACGGCGGTCGTGATGATGTGTCCACGACCGCCCTTTGCGTAGAAGACGCCCTTGAGCGCGTGGTTGTTCGCCTCGGTGCCACCGCTCGTAAAGACGACTTCGCCCGGTGTGCAGCCGAGGAGATCGGCGACTTGGGCCCGCGCGTTTTCCACGGCCTCCCGCCCGGGGCGACCGGCCCAGTGCGTGCTCGAAGGGTTCCCGTAGGCGGACGCAAGGTACGGCTGCATCGCCTCACGCACCTCCGGGGCGATGGGAGTGCTCGCGTTGAAATCCAAGTAGATCTGTTCCATGCGTCGCACCTCCGGAGTGCTCAGAACCACCGCCACAGCCACCAACGCTCGAACAGCACCTTGTTCAGGTGGTTCAGCCGGCTGGGACGGCCGATCTTCAACGCCGGCTTCGGCTCGGCGTAGAAGTCCCCGGACCCGTATCCGGCGACAGACCCCCCTGTCTCGATCCAGCACATGCCGTTGCCGTCGAACGCGCCCGGCTCACCGCGTCCGTTGATGTCGGCTGCAATCGTCTTCGCGACCGCTTCCGCCTGGTGGTGCGCGAACACGCCTGCCTTGGGAAGCGGCAGGCCCATCGGGAGCTTGATCATCACCGCGTCGCCGATGGCCCAGAGGCGCTCGCGGTCCATGGCCATCGTGTGCGGATCCGCGACCGACAGCCACGCTCCCGGCTCGGCAAGCCCGGAGTCCGCGCAGAATCGAGGAAGGCGGTGGGGTGGGACGCTCACGATGAGGTCTGCTGTCACCCGCTCCCCGTTCTCGAATGTGACCTCGCGGCCCCCTGGGTCGATTCCGGCGACCTTCATCTGCGGGTGGAAGTCGATGTCCTTGGCGGCAAGCATCGACTTCACGGCGTCGCCCATCTCCTTGCCAGCGACCGGCATGGGCTGGGGCTCCCAGGTGTAGACGGCGATCTCGCTCTTTGTGCGCACGCTGCGCTGCCGGAGCGCCCAGTCGATCTGCAGCGCCGCCTCATAAGGTGCAGCCGGGCACTTGTAGGGCATCCCCACGACGAGGACGGCGACCTTGCCTCCGGAGAACCGGGCGAGCGCATCGCGCAGTGCGACCGCCCCATCCAAGTTGAACGGGGTGAGCGAGATCTCCGCCAGGCCGGGCGATGTTTCCGGCGCCAGCTCGGCGCCGGGAGCGAGGATCAGGTAGTCGTAGCCGTACTTGTCGCCTCCGGACGTAAGATGGCCGGTCGTCGTGTCGATGCCCTCGACAGCGGCGTTCACGTAGCGGATGCCCTTGCTCTCCAGAAGAGACAGCGGCCTCGACACCTGCTCCGGCGTGCGCTTACCTGTCATCACCCAGAGGAACGACGCCTGGAATCGGTGGTGCGTGTCACGGTCGAACAGGACGACTGAGTGCTCTGTGCCCAGTGCACGGCGCAGCTTGTTCGCGGCCACGACCCCTCCGGAACCGCCGCCGACGATCGCTATCGTGCTCATGAGAACCTCTCCTTCTCCGGTTGTCGGCCGAGGCCTAGAACACCAGCACCTTGTCGGCGGCTATCGTTCGCTCGGTAAGCTCCGCCAACGAGCTGCGGGCTGTGCCCTCCATCAGCTCACTGGCTTCAAGACCCCGTGCATCCATGCAGGTGCCGCAGAGCAGGACATGGCCCTTTCGGACGATGGGTTTGAGCATCCGTCCCAGGTTGTAGTAGCCGTCGGGTGTCTTCTGCCCAGCCTTCGCGCAGAAGACGGCGTCGGCCATGAGGAAGACGTCGACCTCGCTGTCCTCGCTCTTGAGAAGAGTGGCGGCGAGTCTCAGTCCGCTGTAACTGCGTTCCGTTCCATAGGGCGGATCGTTCAACACGAACAGGTAGCGCATGTGCTGTCCCCTCTCGCTACA
>JAUXNU010000084.1 GCA_030682655.1 Actinomycetota bacterium
CACCCATAATACCCTCCTTTCTATACTAACTTTTTAGCCTTTATAATTAAATTTGCTGTTTTCTTGCGCAGATTCGCAATGAAATGGCAGCTCTTGCAGTCCCACCTTTCTTTATCATAATCCGGGCAGGAAAGGAGCACATCTGATTCTTTTTTTAATTCCTCGGCATACGCTGCCTTTTCCTGCACCCCTTTTGCCATATTAATTCTACCTGTAATATCCTTTATCAGGGATTCTTGTTTTTGAAATGTCAGGCAACTTATTTTGGGTTCTTCTTTATGCATATTCCCTCCTCACATCAAATTCCCCAGAGGACCTAAATCTAAATTTAACTCTTCATCCTCGATACCAAAGATAGTTTGTATCTCCTTTATCTTTGTTTTCATTGCCTTAAGGCTTAATCCTAATTTTTGAATTTCTGCCTGAGAAAGTGTCCCTCTCTTTACCCTTCTGAAGGCCTCTTTTTCCAGAAGTTTTCTTATTAATTCCACCAGAGTTAAAATTAATTGAGCTAAACCTTGTTCTGCCTTTTTGGGATTACCTAAGTCAATAAGTCTGGGGATGTTTTCTTCAGCCCTTCTTATTTCTCCCTTTAATTTCTCTATATACTTTATATCTTCAGGGGTAAGTTCTTTCTCAGGATTACTAAAACTCTTACCTGATAGCTCCTCTGCCTTAGAAATAGAGGTAAGAATAAGCCTTAGACCTAAAAAAACAAGGTCTACATCTGCTACTCTTATAACTATATCTCCATTGATAATTGCTCCCTTTTCTAAAACCTTATCTAAGGCATCTACTAATGTCACATTATCATTTTTATTAATCATATTTTAATAGGATGTGAAATTATAAGCAGGCCAGGGACCGCTATATTCAAGGTAAAATCCTTTTGCCTGTATTTCTTGATTTAAGCCCTCAGCTTTTTCTTTAAAATCTTCAATCTTCTCTTCGGGAATTAAGTAAGCTGAATTTAAAACCATGGGCTCACGCCTGCCTGTTAGCTCCTTCCCCAAAATCTTACATTTTGTTGCATCAACTGCTTGCTTCTTCAAGCCCTCAAAAAGAACCTCTACAATATTGCTTAATTCTTTGTCCACTTCTCTGGAAATAACCTCTTTTAGTTCTTCTTCCATAAAAAAGGCTATGCCCTCGGGTAAAGAAGCTATTTCTTTCTCCTTTTCTTTTATCACCTCATTTTTCTCTTTTATTACCTGCTCAAATTTTTCTCTATCTTTTAGATATGCCTTTACACCCCACTCCTGTTTACCTC
>JAUXNU010000085.1 GCA_030682655.1 Actinomycetota bacterium
GTGTTCGGCTTCACTGGAATCTGCACTCGGAGCGGGCTATATCGACCTCACCGGCAACATGTACTTGCGTCTCGATGTACCTGCGGTGGCGATCGAGCGAGTCGGCGCGAACAAAGACCCCGAGCCGGCGCAGCGTCCGGCGCGGTCCCTCAAGGGCGCCAAAGCGGGACGGCTGGTGCGCACGCTCGTGGATTTCTTCCCGCCGCTCGGCACACGTGAGGTTGCACGTATCGCTCAACTCGACCCTGGCTATGTGTCCCGGCTCCTAGCCATGCTCGAGCGTGAAGACCTCATCGGTCGCGAGCCTCGCGGTCCGCTCCGACGCACGGACTGGCCCAACCTCCTCCGTGCTTGGACTAGGAACTACTCGTTCATGACGTCGAACGTCACGCTCTCATGCCTGCAGCCCAGGGGCTTGCCCGCGCTCCTCGATGCGCTGCGGAGGGAATCCGCGTCCAATGGCATGAGGTGCGCGGTCTCGGGTTCGCTAGCCGCTGCGCGGCGAGCCCCGGTTGCGCCCGCCCGTCTCGGTGTCGTCTACGTAGAGCGACTGGACCAGGCGACGGAGATGCTTGGTCTGCTTCCCGCAGAGACAGGTGCAAATGTTGTCTTGGCCGAACCGTTCGACGGCGTGGTTTTCGAGCGAACGGTCCTCGATGACGGCCTGACATACGTCGCCCCCTCTCAGGCCGTCGCCGATCTGCTCACGTCGTCTGGTCGCGGTCCCGAAGAAGCCGAAGCGCTCATTGATTGGATGCTTGCGAACGAGGAGTCGTGGCGTGCATAGCGAGGAGTACATCGTCGCGCGCAGAACGCTGCTCGATGCGCTGGAAGCACTCGAGAGTCATCGCGGCGCGCTCGTGCTCGTTGGCGCACAGGCGGTATACCTGCACACGGGTGCCGCACAGTTCGCGGTTGCCGAGTTCACGACCGATGGCGATGTGGTGATTGATCCGCGGATTCTTGCTGGCGATCCGGAGATCGCCTCGGCGATGCGCGGAGCGAGGTTCTTCCTCGACCACCGCGACGGCGAAGAGCTGGTCGGCGTGTGGGCATCGTTGCGCGAGATCGGTGGGGTTCCCGCGAAGGTTACGGTCGACCTCTTGGTGCCCGACGCGGTCGGCGGCGGAGGGCGGCGTGCTGCCAGAATCCCGCCGCATGAACGGGGCTCGATGCCAAGGTCCACGGGCTGGAGGCGACGCTGGTCGACAACAGCCTGATGAGCATCGGGGCACTCGAGGAGACTGACAGGCGTAGCTTCTCGATGAAGGTGGCCGGGTCCACTGCGCTGCTGATCTCCAAGACGATCAAGATCTCCGAGCGAGTGACCGTTGGAGCACTCGAACGCGGCCGACGGGACACAGGGTCAAGCCCAAGGACGCGCTGGATGTGCTTCGGCTGCTTCAGGCGATACAGAGTGCACGGCTGGCCGATGGTCTCGTGGGCCTCGTGGATGATGAGGTCGCTGGGGCGGTCACCAGGGAGGCGCTCGGTCATCTGCCTGACTTGTTCGGCAGGCCGGATTCGCCGGGTAGTCAGCTTGCGGCGGAGGCGGCGGCGCCCGAGCCATCCGAAGTAATCACCGCGTCGTGTGTGGCGCTCTGTCGGGAGCTGCTCGGTGCGCTCCGAGAGCGCGGAATCCAAGAGAGCGGGGGAGAGTGGGGGAGCACGCGGTGGGACTCACCGATTCCGAGGCCCACCGACAGGGCCGAGGAATGGCGGGCGGGTCCTCTCGGCAGCCGAGCCTCAACCAGAGTCGACCGGCGATGCCACCCTCATGATGTGAGTCCAGCCGACTCACATCTGCTGGCATTCGGCTTGCTCTGACCCTCGGCAGACCTGCCCCGTGTCAGTAAGGCGGGTATACTACAAGCCAGCGAATCATTCCGGCCGCACGAGCGGGCCGGTTTCTGTACCTCAGGAGAGGGGCTCGAGCCATCATGTTCGAACGGTTCACAGAGAAGGC
>JAUXNU010000086.1 GCA_030682655.1 Actinomycetota bacterium
CACCCAGGCCGAGACGACACGCGCCGTTGCCGTGCTCTCACACGACGCGGGTGAGGTTGAACGCCACCAGGGACTCTCCCGCCTGCTCAAGGAGGCCGATCTGCCGCACGTGCGCGTCGGGGAGGTACGGGTCTTCGACAAGGCGATTGGCCTCGAAGGACAACCCTCCGAAGAGGCGCGGGCTTCCTACGGCGGCGCGCTTCAGCTCATGCGCGAGATCGATCGTCTCGTTCGCTCCAACCGAACCCCGAGTACCACGCAGGTGAAGGGTGTCGTGCGCAGTCTCGTCGACAACGTTCTGCAGAACCGCTATGCGATGCTTCAGCTCACCGGGCTCAAGAACTACGACGAGTACACCTTCTATCATTCCGCGAACGTCGCGATCCTCGCACTGGCACTTGGTGCTGCGGTCACGACAGACTACAGGTTCCTCTCGTCACTCGGGATCGGAGCGCTTCTCCACGACATCGGGAAGCTCACGGTCGACCTCGAAATCCTCAACAAGCCAGGCGCGCTCTCGCCGGACGAGTGGGCGAACGTGCGCCAGCATCCGGTCCACGGGGCTGAGATGGCAGCGCTCATGCCGGGTCTCGACAAGTCGGCCATCGTCATCATTCTCGAGCATCACATGCGCTACGATTGCGCCGGCTACCCGCAGCGCGTGCCCGCGCGGACGCAGCACCTCACGTCGCGCATCGTAGCTGTCGCCGACTCATACGACGCGATGACGTCCCGGCGTGCGTACAGCGCGGCGCGCGTGCAGGATGAGGCGATGGCTGTCATGGTCAAGAGCGCAGGGAACTCACTCGATCCGGCCCTCGTGCGCCTCTTCGTGAGGCTCATGGGGGTCTACCCGCCGAGGTCGGTCGTTCGCTTGTCAAGCGGCGAAGTCGGGGTTGTGGTCACGCCGAGTCCGCTCGATCCGGTGCGCCCCCTCATACGTGTCATCACAACACCCGATGGGGCGATGATCGACCCGCACGATCTCGATCTCGGCGTGGACGCTGCCCGCTCGATCATCGCCTGCCTAGATCCGCGCGGGCTCAACATCGAACCTGACGATTACGTCTGACACCTGCAGGCCGACCGGACGCGGCCACTGCGACAGATAGGAGTGCGGCATGGCACAACAACCAGTCTCGCGCGCGCGCATGGTCGTGGCCATCATCGCCACGGCGGTCTTTCTCGGCATGCCGCTTCTTGGGTGGCTTGCGACGGTCTACACGGACTGGCTGTGGTATCTCGACCTCGGCGAGCAGCAGGTCTTCATCGTGCGCATCGTCTCCAGCGTGGCGACAGCAGCGATCTTCGGGGTGTTCGCATTCGCGACGATCTTCGTGAACGTGCGCATCGCGCGTGGACTTGCGCCGCGCGCTGTGCTCA
>JAUXNU010000087.1 GCA_030682655.1 Actinomycetota bacterium
GGATCTGCGACAGACTCACGCTCGTGCCGAGGCTGTTCCACATCCCGGACGTTGTGCCCCGGCCTGAGAAGTTGGCGTAGCGCCACATGATCCAGTCCGCGAGACCGGAACAGTCGAACGTGTCTGGGCCGGTTGCCCCCCAGACGTACGGACACCCGAGGACGGACAGGGCGAGCCGCACCGGCGGGAAGTTGACCGCGACGCCTGCCTTGTCGAGCTCGCCCAGCACCTCAGGGGTGAGTGCCGTCGCACCGGGGCCACCTGCACCGTTGAGCCCGGAGGCATCCAGCACCTGCCCGTTCTCGTCGAACGTGCCCAGGATGGCGAGGTAGCGCTCGGCAGCCTGCCCGGCCTCCGCGCCCGTGAACGCCGCGCCAGCCGGCGCGAGCCTCGGCGCTAGGTCGGCAATGGGCGGGTACGCGCTTGTGGCGAGCACCGTGCTCGTGCCCTCGGCTGTGTACGTGTAGGTGATCGAGGAGCGCACGAGGTCGTAGACAGCTTGAGAGTCGGCCTTCGTAAAGTCCTGGTCACACTGGATGGCCGACAGCGCCAAGAGGTAGCGCCACGTGGGCAGGTCGAGATTGGCGTCCACCGTCTTGCCGGCCGGCGCTCCGGCAGTGGCGTCGTCGATTGCGTCGTTTTGTAGCCGGTCCTCGAGATCGGCGTAGGTCTTGATCTGAGCCGCGGTCGCGGCCAGATCCGTCTGGTGCCCGAACAGGAACGACGGCACGGAGGCGGCGAACGCGCCGGCGAACGCCGTGCCCATGAAGAGCGCCGCCACAAGCGCGACCGCCACACCGACGAGCATCTTGCGCTCGACTGACTTCTTGTCGACGATTCCGCGCACGGCAGCTGTGCCGATACGCGCGATTGTGAGAGGTTCGGCCATGATGCCTCCTCTACGCCGCCGGCGCCTTCTTGCCGCTCGTCGACAGGAGCTGCACCATCTTGGGCGTGCGTTTCACGTCGAGGATGCACTTGCGCTGGCCCACCATGAGCAGGCACCGGCCGACGGCCTTGCGCGCCACGGCATCGGCCTCGGCACGCGAGAGATCGTAGAGATCCACGATGTGCGCGAGTTCGCGGCCATCAGCACCGAAGACGACCTTCGTGCTGGCGTTGTCGAGCACCGCTCGGCCCTGGCGCTCGATCGCCGGGTCGAGGAAGTCGCTCACGTTCTGCGTGGCGACCATGAGCGCACCGCCGTACTTGCGGATCCGTTTGGCGAAGTTCTTGATCGCTTCGAGCGTGGCCGGCGTCTTGGGGTCGATCGCGAGGTGCGCCTCGTCCATGACGACCAACAGATGCTCGCCGGTGTCGCGGTTCGCCTGGATCTCGCGCCACATCAACTGCGTGATGAGGTGGTACTGCGCGGCGTACGTGGACGAATCGGCCTCCTGGAGCGAGTGGGTCGAGAACACGAGCACGTCGCTACCGAGCGTGACGTTCGTCTGACCGTCCCACATGAGCCCCCGCGAGCCCTCGGTGAGGTTCTTGAAGAACAGATCGAGCCCCGCGTATGCTTCGCGCTCGCCGGCGGATGGCTCGCTGGCGGCGTGCGCGCGTGAGGCTATTTGGGTTCGCAGGTCCGACAGCGTGGGCCACTTCGTCATATGGCCCACGCTCGTGAGGTCCAGCGTCAGACCATGAGCGCGGTAGAGCTCGCGCACCTCGATTTCGAGAATCTCGCGCGCCGTGTAGTCGTCTGGCAGTTGCAGGGCGAAGAAGGTCTTCAGGAACTCCAGGTGCCGCGCCACAGGATTGAAGCGGCCCGCGTCGACCTCTTCCTCATCGTCGGCCACGGCCTCGATGGCCCACACCTCGAGCGGGTTGATCACCGTCGCGCCGCTGTTGCCAGCATCGATCCACTGGCCGTCGATCCGGGCCGACAGCGCCCTGTACTCGTCCTCCGGGTCGATGATGATGACCTTTGTGCCGGCCATGTACTCCATGAGGATGTCGAGCTTCATGAACGTGGACTTGCCACCGCCGGCGTTGCCGAGCACCACCATGTTCGCGTTGGAGCGATCGGCGAAGCCCGACGAGCCGAACCGCCAGCGGTCGATCACGACGACACCGCCTGTGGTGTCGAGCCCGTAGACCTTGCCGTACCCGTCGTTGATGCCGGCGGCCGAGAAGGGCGCGGCTGCGGCCAGTGTGCTCGAAGGCATCGGCATCGCGTAGAGCTCGTGCAGCCGCGCGGAGCGATAGCCGTAGGGGCTCGAATGCAGCATCGCATCCTTGGTCATGAACCACGGCCGCTGGGCGATGATCTGGTTCGCCGCAAGCCTGCCCTGCACTTCCTTCACGCGCGAGGTAAGTCCCTCGGCGCTCTCGGCGGTCACGATGAAGGATGCGACCGAGTCGAACATCGCCTGGTTCTCCGAGCCCGAAAGACGCAGGAGTTCTGCCGCCTGGTCCCGCTTCGCCGAGGCCTGCATGCGCTCGTACGCGCCCTTGTTCTTACTCTGGGCTTGGAAGCTCCACCCTGACAGCGAGTCCGAGACGATGCGGTTGAACTCGGCGGTGTTTCGGCGCACCGCGTCGATGTGGACGGTCACGCCGGGCAACCGAATGCGCGAGAGCCACTCGGCCGGCAGCCGAGCGGGGTACTTCGTGACCACGAGGACGGCCATGTACTGGTCGCCGAACCGGCACGAGCTCTTGTCGGAGAATTCGGCTACCACGGGTGCGATGAGCTCGCGCAGGCGCGTGTTCGGCAGGATCTGCGTGACCTGCTCGGTCACTTCGTTCTTCTTGCGGGCCATGAGCTCCTGCCCTTCTGTCAGTCGCCGATGAGCGGAGCGATGTTGAGTGACGGGTCGTCGGAGGGCAGCGTGACGGCAGGGGAGGGCAGACTGAATCGCACGAACGTGTTGATCACGTCGGCCGCGCTCATCCAGCTCGCCGATATCCCGCGCGTGCCGAGCGTGGCGATGAAGTTGCGGGCCTCTGTGAAGAGGTCGTTTCGCTGCGCGTCGGTCGCTGCTGGCGGCGTCGTGAGGATGAAGAAGAAGTCCCGCTCGGCTGCGTTGCCCGTGCTCATCAGGTCGGCCACGAACTCGATCTGGTCGGCGATGAGTGTGCGCCGGCCGCTCGTGGCGGCCCTCTCCATGAGGGTGCGCAGGTGGTTCATCTGTTCTTCGAGGTCGGCCGCGCGAGGGCCGATGTAGATCCGCACGCCCACGGTGAGTGAGTTGTACGCCGCCTGAAAAGCGTCGAAGTTCGCCGCCACACCGCCAGCGTCCTTGAGCGTCATGTCTTGCGGCTGCACCCGCAGGTGCACGGCGTAGGCGCCGTCGGTGAGCAGCGTGTAGTCGCCGGTGGTCGATCTGAGCACGTCGGACACGGGGATCAGGTCCGCCATCGTGTCGGCCGGCGGCATCTTAGGTTTGAGCATCGGTGATTCCGCCCTTCTCGATCTTGAGGTAGTAGCGCTTGGGATCGCGGACCCAGCGAAGTGAGTTCTTGAGGAAGTCGGCCACCGTCACGTCGGCGACGGAATCGGTCACAAGCCCCCAGCCGGTCATGATCCAGAGGCCCGCGGCGAGCAGCCCGACGAACACGACTCGCATGGCGATCGCCGCGACGATCGCGGCGAGAGGGGCGGTACCGAGCACGTAGTACATGTAGATCTGGTTGTGCCTTGGCACGTTGGGTGTGAGCACCTGCTTGCCGAGCGCCACGCGCGACGGGGCGAGATAGCCCTCGCGCTGCTCCTCTTCTGCTGTCGCCATGTCCAGAGCCTCCTATCGGAATAACTGAGCGATCGCGGCCAGAATGCCGCCTGATACGACGAGAGAGATCAGGGCTGCGGCCATGACCGGCCGTGCGATCGTCCACAGACTCGGCCGCGTCTCGCCGGGGGAAAGGACCGCCTTGATCGCCGATATACCGGAGCGCGCGATCGCCGAGACGCTGACCACGCCCAGGAACACCGCCGACCAACCGAGTACCGTGTTCGCTGCCGTCTGCTGGGCCACGGCTACCCCGCCCTTGCGACCGCAAGTCGGGCGAACTCGAACGTCGCCATGCGCGCCATCGAGCCCACGCCTGTCGGTGTGGCCTGGTGCGTCATCTGCGCCACGAACGCCGGCAGTGCGATCGTGCACGCCATCAGGCCGACCGTCGCGACGAACTCGTGGATGGGGTCGGTCCCGAACCCGGAGATCTTCAAGCCGGTCACAAGGCCGATGATCGTGAGGTTCAGCAGATAGAGCTGCAATGCCTGCGTGAACGCCAACGTCAGGAGCTGCCGCGTCCACGCCGCGAACAGTGAGCGGTCGGGCGAAGCGAAGTTCAGCGCCAGCACCGGTCCGATAAACACCATGATCGCGAGTTCCACCGAGCGTTTCGTGACCTGGAAGAAGATCACGATGAGCCCGATTCCGAGGAAGAGCATCACCACGGCCAAGAGGAGCTGGCCCGTCGGGTTGTTCGCGGTCAGGCCGATTGCCACGAGACGCTTCATGACCTCGGCCGCCTGCAGCTGGCTCGTGACGGCACCGGCAGCCGAGTTGGTCAGCACGTCGCTCGTGAGCTTGTTGCCGACATCGACGGCCAGCGAGACCGCGAGTGGGATCGACCAGATGAGCGCGGCAGCACCAGCGGCGCGGATGAGCACCGAGTCGAGCGGGTCGCTGTCCTCGCCGGAGAGCTGCAGGATGTAGCGCGAGTACACGTCGAGCCCGACCTTCA
>JAUXNU010000088.1 GCA_030682655.1 Actinomycetota bacterium
AGCACCGACGAGGGCGCCCCGGCGACAGACGCGGCCTCCACCCGCACCGAGTACAACGCAGAAGGCCAGGAGACGAGCTCGCTGGCGCCCGGGGCCACGACCGCCGCGACCGAGACGACCTACAACGACGAAGGCCAGGAAGTCCTGGCCGAGGAGCCCGACGGCTCGGAGACCGAGTACGACTACGACGCCACGGGCGAGATGGAGTCCGAGTCCGAGCCCACCGACGCGGGAACCGCGACAACCACCTACCAGCACGATCTCGACGCTCGCACAACGCAGTCCGCCGCGCCCGACAACGCGGTGACCACGTACACCTACGACCTTCTCGGCCGTCAGACATCGGCCGGTGTCGGGTCGCAGAACCGCTCCACGACCGTCTACAACAGCCTCGGGTGGGTGCTTTCCGAGACCGACTTCGACGGCATCGTCAAGACCAAGACATACGACGCATGCGGCCGGGTAGTCTCCGACTCGATCGGGGGCCTGGTGACGACACAGACCTACGACACGGCAGGCAGGCTGCTTACCAAGTCCAACCCCGACGGCAGCTCGGTCGCCTACACCTACGACGTCTTCGGACGCCTCGTGTCCGAGCGACAGGTCGCGACCGACGGGACGAACGCCAAGCAGGAGACGACCGCCTACGACAGCGCGGGACGCCTCAGCCAGACCTACGACTCGTTCACAGGCACGACGCGGACCTACACCTACGACGCGGACGGCAAGAGCCACCTGACCGAGACCAGACCCTCCAAGGACACGACCGTGACCGCGAACGTCGACTCGCTCGGCGTCCTGGATTCGCAGTCGGTACGAGTGGCGAGCGCGACGGTTGATCGGTCGCTCGTGGCCACCGACGTCGCGGGCAGGGTCACCCAGAGCAGGTCGAACTCGTTTGGCGCCGGATACGTCACGGCATATGACGAGCCGGGGCGCATCGCAGCCGAGGGCTCGGCAGCCGGCTCGTCCATTGCCGGACTCAACCCCGCGGGCGCCGGCGGCGTGACCTACACCTACGACCCCGAGACCGGCAAGAAGTCCTCTGAACACTTCGGGTTCACGTACCAGTCTCGTACTGAGACCGACACCTACACCTACTCCAAGACCGGCCGCCTCGTGAACGCCAACGTGGCGGGCGTCACGACCTCCTATGTCTACGACCCCGGCACCGGGCGGCTGACGAGCTACACTCGGGGCAACGAACCTGCTGTCACGTTCCACTACAGCACTGTCGGCCGTCTGACCGCCGCAGGAGCGACCGTGGTCACCCACGACTCCCTCGGACGCAGGACCGCCCAGGGACCGAGTTGTAGCCCAAGCGCCAGGACCTACACCTGGACCGGCGAGAGACTCCAGCGCTTCACCGACTCGCAGGCAGGCGTCGTCGCCACCTACGTCTACGACGCGAACGGCCAGCGCATCAAGAGCGTGGTCACCCAGGGCGGCGTCACGACCACGACGACCTACGTCTACGACGGGCTCACGCTGAGGTCCCTTGCCGCCAGTGCGACCAACGGCACTTCCTACTCGATCGACTACGCCTACGACGAGACCGGCGACGTCTTCGCGGGGCTCTACCGCGCGGGCACGTCGGCGCCGGTGCGCTTCCAGATCGTCACGACCGACCGAGGCGACGTGCGCGAGCTCCTCGACGCCAACGGTGCCGCCTTCGCCTTCTACTCCTACGACGCCTACGGCAACCCGGTGAGCACCCTTTGCAGCGTCGGGACGGGCAGCGCGATACCCGCGGCGACCGCGACGGCGATCTCGCACCAGCCGCTTCGCTACGCGAGCTACGCCTTCGACGAGCACTCGGCGCTCTACTACCTCTCGCAGCGCTATCTCGACCCTGCTACCATGCAGTTCATCTCCAAGGACCCGGCACGCGCCGACGGGGAGGAGAGCGCGTACCAGTACTGCGCGGGCGAGCCTGTGGGGAAGATCGATCCGAGTGGGGAGTACGCCGAGGCAGGTGGAGGCGGAGGACTGGCGCGCTCGCGGATTCTCATGGTTCCGACCGTTGGCCAGGTCAACCGCTACCTGTGTTGGGCCGCCAGCATCAAATGCGTGTACGAGTACGTCTTCAAGAAGAAGATCGCCCTCAGCAAGGTCGCGAGCAAGGGCGGCGGCGAACGGTCGGGTGCGAATCTGGAACAAATGCGGACTATTCTCGGGAAGCTGGGCATCCACGCGGACAGCCAGTCATCAAGGGCTAGTCACTTCAACATGAAGCTACAAGTGTCCACGGGCCATCCCATCATAGCGCTTGGCTCTGACGTGTGGCCCTTGTCCCGGCATGCAGTAGTAATCTACGGGTATGAGGGACGAAATGTCTGGGTGATGGACCCCGGGGAGCGTGACTTCAAGGGCCACAAGGTGTCCCGCCGATGGACGAACAAGTGGTGGCACAAGCATCTCGGCATCAGCAAGTGGTGGCACCAGACCTTGTATAACATCAGGAAGGCATAGGTTCTGCGATGACATCTCGCGCGGGCTGGATGAGTGCATGCCTTCTGCTTGCAGTGTCCGCACTCCTTTGCGGCTGCACGGCAATCGCAGCTGTGAGCCTCGGGAAGCGGTTGGAGGCGACCAAGACCGATCTTGACGACGTCCTGGCGATCTCGACATCGCCGAAGTCGGACTGGGTCGCCATGACCAGGCTGGACGAAACGGGCGAAGACACGGTGATTGCGGTTGTCGACCCGTCAGCGGAATGCACGGTTGCCACTATGGCTGGCTCCTCGGCCACGGTGTGCGGGGACGGAGTCTACTACTGGGAGCGCGACGGCGACGTCGTGTTGTTGCGCTCCGACGAGACGACCGTCGTCGTGGAGAAGACCCCCATCGTCTTTCCGACACTAAGACCGTCACCCGACGGCAGACGACTGTTTCTCTCCGGCGTCGCCGGCGACGATCTTCTGAGCTACGTGCTCGATCTCAGCGCGGGCGAGACGAGCACGGTTGACGCATCGTGGAGCACCGTTCAGGACGTGAGCTGGCTCTCTGACAGTCAGACGCTTCTGGTTGAATCGTTCGCAACTGAAGGACCGGACGACAACTCGACCACGGGCATGTACCTGCTTGGCCCGGACGAGACCATTCGAGGGCGCCAATGGCAACACGATGCCATGAGCCCGTGTGTCAGCGGGGAGCTTGTGGCCTACTACACACCGGCGTACGACCCGTCGTTTGGCGGCATGCACAAGAATCCCCGCGCGGAATTCCGTCTCGTGATTTGCGATCTTGAGTCCCGGCAGGCCATCGCCTACTGTGATCTGCCGAGTCCCTGCCTGCCGTACCGTTCCCCTCAGTGGACGTCGGACGGGCGACTACTTCTCTGCTTGGAGCGAGCAGCAGGGTCGAACGACGCCGTGAGGGAGGTGTGGCAGGTATCGCTGCCGTAGACCCCTTCAGCCGGCGACCGTCCCTGCAGCGCATCGGACGCGAGTCGATTCAGGATGTTCACGCGTTGCTGAAACAGGGTGAAGGTTCAATGAGACTCGCGCGAACACTCGCCACACTATCGTTCTGCGCCATTCTGCTCGGCTGCGGTCAATCAACATTGTCCGAGGCTCAGGTTCGTGGGGTGGCGGTTGACTACGTCTCGGCACTGTGTCGCGATGACAGCGCGGTTGTGGCGCAACTCACCAGTCGCCAGAGCGAACCGCACGGGCCAGGAGAACTCAGGGAAACTCTGTTTGGCAGCGCGAACCCATTCGCCCCTGCCTCGGTGTCGGTCTACGGTGTCGAATCCGCGCGAGCTTCGAGCCTGGTTCGCCTCGAAGTCGTTGACACTTCCGCTGCACCCCATGATGTGGATGTGATCGTGTTCTCTGAAGATGGTGTGGGCGTAGTTGGCGCAGTCAGCTCGGCCGACCCGCAATAGTAGACGACGATCGGCAGCCATGTCACGCCGTTCGCGTGCCTATGCTGACCCGGTGCCTCGCATTCTCCTCGGCCAGCCAACACTCGTAGCCACGCCCGGGCGCGTGTGTGATATACTCCGCAGGTTGTGTTCCGTACCTCCGCCTGAGATCGGCGCTTCACCGCCGCCGACCCCGGACGAAGGCGCATCAGAGAGATAGGTGAAAGAGAATATGCCACTGTCTAAGGACGTAATCGAGTCTATCGTCTCCGAACACGCCCGCACCGAGGGCGATACCGGATCCCCGGAGGTCCAGGTCGCACTGCTCACGCAGCGCATCCGCGATCTCACCGAGCACCTCAAGCTCCACAAGAAGGACCACCACACCCGTCGTGGCCTTCTCCAGCTCGTTGGCCAGCGCCGCCGCCTTCTGAACTACCTCAAGAAGACCGACGTCGAGCGCTACCGCGCAATCGTCGCGAAGCTAGGCATTCGCGGGTAAGAACCCACATGGGACACCGAAGGCGGGGAATCTCACCCCGCCTTCGTTCTACGGACCGCCCGATGCGGACCGCAGCAGTACAGCTTCCGGACAAGGGGTTCGGGAGCGAGGGAAGAGGAAGAAGAGAGATATATGTCCAAGATTGTTGAGAGTTTTGAACTGTACGGCAAGGAATACACGCTCGAGACAGGCGAGCTGGCCAAGCAGGCCGGTGGAGCCGTCGTCGTCCGCCAGGGCGACACCGTGGTGCTCGTCACCGCTACTGCCTCCAGCCAGCCCAAAGACCTCGACTTCTTCCCGCTCACGGTGGATTTCGAGGAGCGCATGTATGCAGCAGGCAAGCTCCCGGGTGGCTTCATCAAGCGTGAGGCCCGTCCGAGCGAGAAGGCCATCCTCACCGCCCGTATGATCGACCGTCCGCTGCGCTCGGCGTTTGCAGACGGTTTCCGCAACGAAGTCCAGGTCATCGCAACGGTGCTGTCGGTCGACCAGGTCCACCAGCCCGACGTGATCGCGATCATGGGGGCCTCGGCAGCCCTGCTCGCCGCCGGCATCCCGTTCGAGGGCCCGCTTGCAGGCGTGCGCGTCGCGCGCGTGGGCGGCGAGTTCCTCGTCAACCCGACATTCGACGAGATCGAGGAGTCCGAGCTCGACCTCGTGGTCGCAGGCTCGCGCGATGCCGTCTACATGATCGAGGCCGGCGCTTACGAAGTCTCCGAAGACGACATGCTTGCCGCGCTCATGTTCGCGCAGGAAGCTATCGCGGAGTTCTGCACCGCCCAGGAGAAGCTCGTCGCGCAGTGCGACGTCACTCCGATGGTCGTTCCGCTTCACGTCATTGACGAGGCGCTCGCCGAGCGTGTCTTCTCCGCCGGCGCCGTCGAGATGCGTGCCGCGCTGCACAACCCCGACAAGCACAGCCGCATGGACAACGTCGCAGCCGTGAAGGACGAGATCCTCGCAACCTTCACCGAAGACGAGCTCGCCGCCGACGGCAAGGACATCAAGGCACTCCTCAAGAAGCTCGAGAAGAAGACCATGCGCACGATGGTTCTCGAGGAGGGCGAGCGTGCCGATGGCCGCGCACTCGACGAGGTGCGTGCCGTCTCCGGCACCGCCGCGTACCTGCCCCGCGCGCATGGCTCGGGACTCTTCACCCGCGGCCAGACGCAGGTGCTCTCCGTCGCCACCCTCGGCATGCTCTCCGAGTGGCAGCGCATCGACACCATCGACGTCGCCGAGGGCAAGCGCTACATGCACCACTACAACTTCCCGCCGTTCTGCACCGGCGAGACCGGGTTCATGCGCGGCCCCAAGCGCCGCGAGATCGGCCACGGCGCCCTCGCCGAGCGTGCCCTGCTCCCCGTTATCCCCGCCGAGGACGTGTTCCCGTACACGATCCGCGTGGTCTCCGAGGTTCTGGAGTCCAACGGCTCGAGCTCGATGGGTTCGGTCTGCGGCTCCACGATGGCACTCATGGACGCCGGTGTGCCCATCACCTCGCCGGTCTCCGGCATCGCGATGGGACTCATCAAGGAGGGCGACGACGTCGCCGTTCTCTCCGACATCCAGGGCCTCGAGGATTTCCTTGGCGACATGGACTTCAAGGTCGCGGGTACGGAGAAGGGCATCACCGCACTTCAGATGGACAACAAGGCCAAGGGTCTCTCGCACGAGATCCTCGAGAAGGCGCTTCGCCAGGCCAAGGCGGGGCGTGCGCACATCCTTGGCAAGATGATGGAAGCGATCGACGTCCCGCGTGATGCGCTGTCCGAGTTCGCGCCGCGCATCCTCACCATCAAGATCCCGACGGACAAGATCCGCGACGTCATCGGCTCCGGCGGCAAGATCATCCGCGGCATCCAGACCGAGACCGGCGCCCAGATCGACATCGAAGAAGATGGCACGATCTACATCGCATCGAAGGGCCTCGGCGGCGAGGAAGCGCTCAAGCGCATCAACCTCATCGTGAAAGAGCCCGAGATCGGCGAGCGTTACACCGGTCGCGTCGTCTCGATCCAGGCGTTCGGTGCCTTCATCGAGCTCACGCCCGGCAAGGACGGTCTGCTTCACATCTCGCGCGTGGCCAATGGCCGCGTCAACAAGGTGGAGGACGTGCTGTCTGTGGGCGACGAGGTCGAAGTCGAGATTCTCGAAGTCGACGATCGCGGCAAGGTCTCGCTCGACCGCATCAACAAGCCGGACGCTCCGCCGTCCACCGGTGGCGACCGCCCCCAGGGTGATCGCCCGCACGGCGACCGGCCCCCGCGTCGCGACGGTGGCGGTAGCGGCGGCGACCGCAAGCCGCGCCGCCGGCAGTAGCTGCAACGCCGACGGGGCGGGCCGCATCGCGGTCCGCCCCGTTTCGCATAACACCGCGCCACCCGAGCTCATTGCGAGAAAGGCCCGAGATGTTCTATCGCAAGACGGTCCTCGAGAACGGTGTCACCGTTATCACGGAGTCGATAGACACGGTCCGATCGGTTGCGCTCGGCATATGGTTCTCCGTCGGAAGCCGCGACGAGTCGGAGCCCGAAGCCGGGATGTCCCACTTCATGGAGCACATGATCTTCAAGGGCACCCCGTCACTCACCGCGGCGCAGATCTCCGAGACCTTCGACGGCCTGGGCGCCGAACTCAACGCCTTCACCTCCAAGGAGTACACCTGCTTCTACGCGCGGCTCGTTGACGAGCATCTGCCGGTGGCTGTCGAGGTTCTCTCCGACATGGTGGTCTCCTCTCTGCTTGCCGACGACGCGGCCGAGAAGGAGCGCGAGGTCGTCATCGAAGAGATCGCGCGCATGGAGGACACCCCCGACGACCGTATCCACGAGATCTTCTCGCGGGCTCTCTGGCCCACACATCCGATCGGCCTGCCTATCCTTGGCAGCAGGGAGACCGTCGGAAGCTTTGGCCACTGTGCGGCTTCTGCCTTCCACACGAAGCACTACGTGACAGGCAACTGCGTCGTCGCCGCTGCGGGCAATCTCGATCACGACAACGTTGTCGCGCTCGTGCGCACGCACCTGAACCTGCCCGAAGGCCCCTGCAACGCGCGTCCGAGCGCGGCGGCGGTCTCCTCGTCCCGACTCACCGTTCTCGACAAAGACACCGAGCAGGCGCACATCTGCTACGGAGTGGCGACCATGAACGCGCATCACGAGGACCGATTCGTCCTCACTATCCTCGACACCATCCTTGGCGGAGGTATGTCGTCGCGTCTCTTCCAGGAGATCCGCGAGAAGAAGGGCCTGGCCTACTCGGTCTACAGCTTCCATTCGCTTTACCGGGACACGGGCCAGCTCACGGTCTACGCCGGGACGCGCCCCTCCAACACCGAGGAGGTCGTCCGCCTCATCCAGGCCGAGGTCGAGAAGATGCGCATCTCCGGAGCCGACGGCGAGGAGCTCCACCGCGCCAAGGAGTCCATCAAGGGACACCTCGTGCTCGGGATGGAGTCCACCCGCAACCGCATGACCCGCCTTGGCAAGAATCTCGTGACCGACGGGGAGCTGCTCTCTGCCGATGAGCTCGTCGAGCGCATCAACGCCGTCACGGCTGCAGACATCAAACGCGTGGCCGAGGAGACCTTCGGTTCCGAGCGTGTTCTGGCTATCCTTGGCCCACACTCTGCGGAGTCAGTCTCGCATCTCGTCGGGTGAACGGAGGACGCATCATGATCGATGTACTCGTGACCGGAGCGGCGGGCAAGATGGGCCGTGAGGTCGTCAAGGCCGTCACGACCGCCGACGGAATGCAGGTCGTCTCGGCCGTCGACCCCAGTTGGGCCGGGCGCTCGGTCGACGACGGCGCGGGTGGCAACGTCATGTGCGATGGCAAGCTCGCGGACGCGATCGCACAGACCCGCCCCGATGTCATGGTCGATTTCACGCACCCGTCCGCGGTCGAGGAGAATCTGCGCACCGCGCTTGCCGAGGGTGTGGACTGCGTTGTCGGCACCACCGGCCTGTCGCCGGAGACGCTGTCCGGACTCGCGGACTCGGTTCCTGAGGGAACGTGCCTGTTCGTGGCCCCGAACTTCGCTATCGGAGCGGTGCTCATGATGCAGTTCGCGGCTCAGGCAGCCCGCTTCATGCCCAACGTCGAGATTGTCGAGCTCCATCACGACAAGAAGGCCGACGCGCCATCGGGCACCGCGCTGAGGACCGCCTCGCTCATCGCGGCTGCGCGCTCGCAGACGCCCGAGACGCCGGGGCGGGACACCGAGATCGCCGACGGTGCACGAGGGGCTATCGTTGACGCTATCCACGTGCACAGCGTTCGGCTGCCTGGCCTCGTCGCGCATCAGGAAGTCCTCTTTGGCGGGCAGGGGCAGACGCTCTCGATCCGTCATGATTCGATCGACCGCACATCGTTCATGCCCGGCGTCGTGCTTGCCGTGGCCGAGGTACCGGCGCGCTCGGGACTGATCATCGGACTCGAAAGCCTGATGGGGGAGTAGCGTGACCGCAGCCGCAGACCCAAGCGGTATCGTCGTGATGAAGTTCGGCGGCACGTCGGTCGCGGACGCGGGCGGCCGCGCGGCGATCGTCCGCCGGGTGACCGAGGCCCTCGAACTGACGCGGCATCCGGTCGTCGTGGTCTCGGCGATGGGCCGCACGGGTGCACCCTACGCGACCGACACACTCCTTGGCCTGGTCGACGGCCTTCCCGCGGACGCACGCGAGCATGACCTGCTCATGGCGACCGGCGAGCTTATCGCGGCAGTGGTCGTCGCGCACGAACTCCGGGCCGCAGGCATCGGGGCGCGAGCCTACTCGGGGCCGGAGGCCGGCATCGGGACCGATGGCGTCCACGGCTCCTCGGCGGTGACCGAGATCCACCCGGGCTCTCTGCTCGCAGCGATCGACGAGGGCGTCGTACCCGTCGTCGCCGGCTTTCAGGGCATGTCCGGGGACGGCAGGCTCACCACGCTTGGCCGAGGAGGCTCCGACACGAGCGCATGCGCGATCGGCGTCGCACTCGGAGCAGACGCAGTCGAGATCTACTCCGACGTCGACGGCGTGATGACGGCCGACCCGCGCGCGTGCGAATCCGCCGGAGTGCTTCAGGTCATCGGAGCCGACGAGCTCTTCCAGCTCGCGAAGCACGGGTCGCGTATCGTGCACACCTCGGCGGCGGAACTCGCACTCTCCAGCGGTCTTGCGCTGCGTGTGCGCAACACGTTCTCCGATCATCCGGGCACGCTCGTCTCCGACATCGCCGCCTACAAGCCGGATAGGGTCGCGACGGCCGTAAGCCACGCGACCGGGATCGTCCGCTTCCAAGTCGCGCTGCCGGCAGACGAGGGCACGCCCGCTCACATGGCCGCCCAGACCCGCGTCTACCGCGCGATGGCCGACGCAGACGTCTCGCTCGACATGTTCACGCCGATCGGCCGCGCTCTCGTCTTCTCACTTGCCGAGGACTCGCGCGAGCGAGCTGAATCCGTCCTCGGCGAGCTCGGTCTGGCGCACGACACCACGTCCGGGCTCTCGAAGATCACCCTCGTCGGAGCGGGCATGCACGGCGTGCCGGGTGTCATGGCGCGGATGGCCGAGTGTCTCGCAGACGCCGGTGTCTCGGTACTTCAGACCGCCGACAGCCACACCACGATCTCGGTACTGGTCCCGGCGGCGGACACGTCCTTGGCGATCCACGCCCTGCATGCAGGCTTCGAACTGACCGGGGGAGACTCTGCACCATCCGCATGACGCCTCGGTGACGCATCCTGCCGCACGCGGCGGCATGGACTCGCTTGTGGCACAATACTGCGGGTAGAGATGTACGTTCCGCGGCCATCCAC
Organism: Actinomycetota bacterium; assembly: GCA_030682655.1. NCBI lineage: Bacteria > Bacillati > Actinomycetota > Actinomycetota bacterium. Next base: position 10,177 of record JAUXNU010000088.1, read on the forward strand.
CGCGCTGCTAAACAGGAGTACCCTCATGACGACTCCACGATTCGGCCGCATGATGACGGCCATGGTCACGCCTTTCGACGCCAACGGAGGGCTCGATCTCGCGCGCGCCCAGGAACTGGCCGTGAAGCTCCTCGACGAGGGCAGCGACGCTCTCGTCGTTTGCGGCACGACCGGCGAGTCGCCGACGGTCTTCTACGACCAGAAGCTCGAGCTCTTCCGGGCCGTCGTCGAGGCCGTGGACGGACGCGCGCCGATCATCGCCAACGCCGGCGACAACTGCACCGCCGACTCCGCGGAATTCGCGCGCAAGGTGGTCGACCTTGGCGTCGACGCCATCATGGCTGTCGTCCCGTACTACAACAAGCCGCCGCAGGAGGGCATGTACCAGCACTTCTGCACGATCGCCGGCGCGGTCGACGCTCCTGTGATCCTCTACAACATCCCCGGCCGGTGCGTGGTCAACATGGAGCCCTCCACAATCCTGCGCCTGGCCAAGGAGTGCCCCAACATCGTCGCCGTCAAGCAGGCGAATGCGGACCTGTCTCAGACCGCGGCCATACTGGCCGGAGCGCCGGAAGGCTTCGAAGTCTTCTCGGGTGACGACGAGCTCACCCTGCCGATGATGGGTCTTGGTGGGACCGGTGTGATCTCGGTGGTGAGCCACGTTGCGGGTCCGCAGTTCAAGGAGATGGTCACCGCACAGGCTGCGGGCGACCACACGCGCGCGTTGCGCATACACCTCGAACTCATGCCTCTCATGAAGGCGCTGTTCATGACCTCGAACCCCATCATGGTCAAGGAAGCGCTCCGCCTCCTTGGCTATCCCGTTGGAACGGTGCGACTGCCGCTCGTGCCGCCTACCGCCGAACAGACCGCCGAACTCGAACGCGTCATGCGCGGAGTCGGCGTGCTCGCCTGACCATCTATCGACCGAAGTCGTCGCGCTGATGCGCGGCGCGCCAATAGAACCTGGGTCTCGCCTGAGACCCCGACAGAAGGAGCTATGGACAGACTCATATGACTCATAAGAAGACGCGCCTGCGCGTCATACCCCTCGGGGGTCTTGACGAGATAGGCAAGAACATGACCGTGTTCGAGTACGGAAACGACATGGTCGTGATCGACGCGGGGATCATGTTTCCCGACGAAGATCATCCCGGCGTCGACCTCATACTCCCGGACTTCAGCTACATCGTTAAGCGCAAGGACAAGCTCCGCGGCATCATCATCACGCACGGTCATGAGGACCACACCGGTTCTCTCCCATATCTGCTGAAAGACCTCGGGCCCGGAGTGCCGATCCTCGGCACGAAGCTTACCCTGGGACTCATCAAAGGCAAACTCGACGAGCATGGCATCAAGAAGCCCAAGCTTCGCGAGATCAAGGCCGGCGGACACGTCAATCTTGGAGTGTTCGGCTTCGACTTCATCCCCGTGAACCACTCGATTCCCGACGGAGTCGCGGTCCTCATACACACGCCCGTCGGAAACATCCTGCATACGGGGGACTTCAAGCTCGATCAGACGCCGATCGACGGCCGTCTTACCGATTACCAGGCGATTGCGCGCGCGGGCAAACAGGGGGTCACGCTGCTGATGAGTGACTCCACCAACGCGGAGACATCTGGAATCACCCGGTCGGAAGCCGAAGTCGGGCGCTCGCTGCGCGACCTGTTTGCCGAGGCCGACCAGCGCATCATCGTGGCGTCGTTCTCGAGTCACATCCACCGCGTTCAGCAGGTATGTGACGCCGCGGTGAAGTGCGGACGGAAGGTCGTTGTCACCGGCCGATCGATGGTCAACAACACCAAGATCGCACGCCAGCTCGGCTATCTCGACATCGCGGACGAAGACATCGTTGACGCCTTCCAGATGGGCGACCTGCCCGCCGAGAAGGTATGTGTCCTCTCCACCGGCAGTCAAGGAGAGCCCCTGTCGGCCCTGGCACGCATGGCCAACGGCGACCACCGCACCGTGACCGTCGAGAAGGGCGATACGGTAGTCATCGCCGCCTCTCCTGTACCCGGCAACGAGAAGGCGGTCGGCCGCGTCATCAACCGCCTCGCCAAGGCCGGCGCCCACGTCAAGCATCGCGGTTCTCACTTCGTGCACGTGTCCGGACACGGGGCGTCCGAAGAGCTCAAGCTCATGCTCAATATGGTCAAACCGCAGTACTTCATGCCGATTCACGGCGAGAGCCGCCACCTGCGAGCCCATGCTGACCTTGCGATGGCAGTCGGTATCGAGGAGCGCGACATCTTCATCATGGAGAACGGCACCTGCCTCGAGCTCAGCGAGAAAGGGGCCCGGCTGGCCGAGCGCGTCGACTCCGGTGTCGTCTACGTCGATGGCCTGTCAGTCGGCGACGTAGGCCAGGTCGTTCTCAGAGACCGCCAGCTCCTGGCTCGCGACGGCATCGCCACCATCATCATCGCGATCGATGACGCCAACGGTCGGCCGGTGGGCGAGCCCGAGCTCGTCACGCGCGGCATCGTCTTTGGCGCAGAGGGCGACGAACTGCTCGACGAGGCCCGTGCCCGCATCGCCAAGACCCTCGCCAAGACCGCCAAGGAGGGCGTCACCGACCACGCGGTCATCAAGAACGCCGTCCGTGAGTCGCTGTCCCAGTTCATGTGGGAGCGCGTCCGGCGTCGTCCGATGATCATCCCAGTGGTCATGGAGGTCTAGTGGAGGTTCTGCAAGCCACCATTCTCGGCGTGGTGCAGGGCCTCGCCGAGTTCCTTCCGATATCGTCTTCCGGCCACTTGAAGCTGATCCATGAGGGTCTGGGGTGGAGTGACTTCGGTCTTGCGTACGACACGTTTCTGCACGTCGCCACGCTTCTTGCGGTAGCGGTCTACTTCAGGTCGGACTTGGTTCGCATGGCGCGCTCGGCCTTCTCGAGCGAACCGACCCGGGCCGACGACCGGCGTCTGGCGTGGCTGGTCGTGGCCGCCACCGTCCCCACCGGCGTGATCGGACTCGTCGGGAACGGCTGGTTCGAGGACGCGTCACTACTGTGGATCGGCGTGGCCTTCCTCCTGACCTCCGTCGTGCTCATTGCGGCCGACCGGCTCTCCAGAAGCGTCGCCCCTCCTGCGGAGCGGCTCGGTTGGGGTCGTGGCCTGCTCGTGGGCGTTGCCCAGGGACTCGCGATCATGCCCGGGCTCTCACGCTCCGGCGCGACCATGTCAGCGGGTATGGCACTTGGTCTGGACCGGGAACAAGCGGCCCGGTTCTCCTTTCTGCTCTCCGTCCCGATCATCTTGCTCGCAGCCGTCAAGCAGGGGATCGATGTCCTTGGCGATGCGCAGACGTTGCCGTCACTTCCAGCCGTCTTGGCCGGATTCATCGCTGCAGCCCTCACTGGCTACGTAGCCATCGCACTACTCATGCGCCTGCTGCGGAACCACACGTTTCTGCCCTTCGCGGTCTACACGGCATTGCTGGGCTCTGCCGTGATAGTCTGGCAACTGGCAGGCTGACGTGACAGGGAAGCGTATGTCCAAGAAGCGCAGCACAAGTACCCCTAGTGGTCGCCGGCCGTCGGGGCCTGCGGCCCGTCCCGCCGCCGCACCGCTCATCGACGGCGAGCTCAAAGGGGAGATCATAGGCGTTGCTCTCTCCGCTTCCGCCATCGCCCTCGCGATCGCGGTGCTTACCGAGAGCACCGGTATCCTTGGCCGCGCCGTGTCCTCATTCTTGCGCATGGGCTTCGGGATCGGCGCATACGCCATCCCGGTCGTACTCCTGCTGTGGGGCGTCAGCTTCTTCGTCCACGCATTCGCGATCAGCGAGCGGCGCGTCGGAATCGGCCTCGGCGTCGTGCTCATGTCCTCGGTATCGCTCGCGGCGGTCTCCGCGCCGGTAGCGACGCAGTGGGACCGAGTCGTGGTCGAAACCCTCGGGGGGTATCTCGGCGGCGGCATCGCCTGGGCGCTACGCTCGCTCGTCGGTGTGTCAATCGCATACGTCATCCTGGGTGCAGGCGTGCTCATCGGCCTTGTGATCACAGGACTCTCCATCGCGTCGGTCTTCGATTGGGTCGCAGAGACCATCCGTCCCATGCCGGAAGAGGGTCCACAACCACGTCAGGCACGAGAGCGGTCGCCAAAGACCCTGCCGCTCGAGGACCTGGACGACTCCATGCTCCCCGACATCGCACGCTCGAGGCCCGTGGACCGCAAGCAGCGCGAGGCTGGCCAAGGAGACCCGGAACGCAGGCGGGAGACCGTCCCGACACCTCCGGCAGCTGCGCCTCGCCGGATGGAAGGTTTCGAGCTGCCCCCGGCGTCGATCCTCGCGGTGACCTCGGAGCCCGCCGGCCGCCACCGTGCGTCAGACCGCGAACTCAAGATCACCGCGACACTCATCGAGGACACGCTTGCGACCTTCGACGTTCCGGCTCACGTCAGGAACTGGATATCCGGCCCTACGGTCACGATGTTCGAGCTGGAGCTCCCGCGCGGTGTCAAGGTCAACCGCGTGACCACGCTGGCCGACGACCTCGCGCTCGCGCTCGCAGCGCCGACCGTGCGCATCCTGGCGCCGATCCCGGGCAAGTCGCTGGTCGGCATCGAGGTGCCCAACGAGCGGCGCTCGACCGTCACTCTCGGCGACGTCCTACCCGCTCCGGCAGCGCACGAGGGCGGCCCGCTTCTCCTTGGAATCGGAATGGACGTGTCGGGGGACAACATCCTCGCAGATCTCGCGACCATGCCCCATCTGCTCATCGCGGGCTCCACCGGCACCGGCAAGTCGGTGTGCATCAACGCGCTGCTCACGTCAATCTTGATGCGCGCCACCCCCGCCGAAGTGCGCCTCATTCTCATCGATCCCAAGCGCATCGAGCTGTCGCTCTACAACGGAGTACCGCACCTCTACGTCCCCGTCGTGACCGAAGCCAAGGAGGCCGCCAGCGCACTCGCGTGGGCCGTGAGCGAGATGGACTCGCGCCTCAAGCGGCTGCAGAAGGCCGGCGCGCGCAACATCGGCTCCTACAACTCACTCGTTCAGCAGGACAAGGCCCCTGAGGGTGACGAGGAGATGCCCTACATAGTCATCGTGATCGACGAGCTTGCCGACCTCATGATGGTGGCCGCCAAGGAGGTCGAAGACTCGATCTGCAGGCTCGCCCAGCTAGCTCGTGCCGCCGGCATCCATCTCATCGTCGCCACTCAGCGACCGAGCACCGACATCATCACCGGCCTCATCAAGACCAACATCACCAACCGCATCGCGTTCGCCGTGGGCAGCAGCATCGACTCGCGTGTCATCCTGGACCAGACGGGCGCCGAGAAGCTCGTCGGCCTAGGCGACATGCTCTTTACGACCCCGGCACTCGTCAAACCCAAGCGTATCCAGGGTGCGTACGTCTCCGAAGGCGAGATCTCAGCTGCGGTAGCACACCTCAAGGCCCAGGCGGAACCCGACTACCACGAAGAGATACTCCATCTCAAACTCGCCGCGACCGGCGGGGGAGTGGACATGGGCGGTGGGGACGACGACCCGCTCATCTGGGAAGCTGCCGACATCGTGGTCACCTCGGGCATGGGTTCGACATCGCTTCTCCAGCGCCGTCTCAAGGTCGGATACGCCCGCGCAGGCCGTATCATGGACATGCTTGAGTCTAAGGGTATCGTAGGCGCACCTGACGGCAGCAGGCCGAGGGACGTCTTCGTCGACATCGAAGACCTCGAGTCGCTCAAGGCCTTCGAGAGACACGATCGCACAGGAGAGGATGGGGACGAGTGAACAGGACTCTAGGCGAGACCCTGTCCTCGGCGCGCCGCGCGCTGGGCGCCTCGATGGCCGATGCCGAGCAGGCAACCCGCGTCCTCGGCAAGCACCTCGAAGCGCTCGAGCGCGGTGAGTATGACACGCTGCCGAACACAGCGTACGTCAGGGGCTACATCATCAGCTACGCCAAGTTCCTTGGCCTTGATCCGGCGCCGCTTCTCGAGCTCTATCGCGAGGAGGCCGGCACCGTGGCGCTCGAGCCCCTTCGCGCCCGCGAACAAGTAGTCGCCTCACGGGACCACGCGCACGCTGTGCCGCGAAGGACCGGACTGGCCATCGTCGCGGCCATCGCGCTTGTCGCCCTCGCAATCTGGGGAATCGGCCGACTCGTAAGAGGGCCTGAGACAACGCCGCCAATACCCAACTTGGCCGAGGAGACAACCACTCCCGAGCCCTCTGAGCAATCTCCGCCAGGAGAGTCGGACGCCGATGCACCGACGGAACCTGCGGTCGAGACCACCGGGACGACGGTCACCGGCACTCCGTTCACCGTGAAGGTCGACATCGCCGCCGGCGGAGCGTCGTGGCTGCGCGTCATCGTCGACGGGCTCAAGGCGTACGAGGGTACGCTCAAGGGCGGAGAAGAGCGCGAGTGGGAGGTCACGGACGAGGTGTCCATCCGGATCGGCAAGCCGACGGCGGTCACCGTCTATCGCGATGGGACACTGGTCGAAGAGATACCAGAGGGCGAGATACCCACGCTCACGCTCACTGCCGACCAACCCTAGACCAGAAGGAGAGGCCCACATATGGCCAAGGACGAAAGCTTCGACGTCGTATCGACCGTTGACATGCAGGAGGTCGACAACGCCGTCCAGCAGACGATCAAGGAGCTGGCGCAGCGCTACGATCTGAAGGGCACAGGGTCCTCGGTCACGCTGGACAAGTCTGCCGGTTCGATCACGGTCGCCGCGCCGAGCGATTTTGTGTCCAAGCAGGTCATCGACATCCTTGGCACCAAGCTCATAAGGCGCAACGTCGATCTGAAGGCGTTGCAGTGGGGAACCCCCGAAGCCGCGTCAGGGGGCAGCGTTCGGCAGGTCGGCACGGTAGTCAACGGCATCGAGGCCGATATCGCCCGCAAGATCAACAAGGACATCAAGGACGAGAAGTACAAGGTCAAGGTCCAGATCGAAGGCGACAAGCTGCGGGTATTCTCACCGAAGCGCGACGTCCTGCAGGAGGTCATCGTGTTCCTCAAGCAGCAGGACTACGGAATCCCGCTGCAATTCGTCAACTACCGATAGCGTTGACCTCCCCAGTCCGCATTCACATCCTCACCCTCGGTTGCCCCAAGAACGAAGTCGACAGCGACCGCATGCGCGCGCTAGTCGGTTCCTCGGCATACCGGCTTGTCGACGACCTCGACGATGCCGACGTAGCGATCGTCAACACGTGCGCGTTCATCCAGGAGGCCGTCGAGGAGTCCATCGACGTCGTTCTCGACCTCACGGGTGAGTGGCGCGATGGTGCTCCCGGCAGGCGGATCGTGGTCACAGGCTGCATGCCATCGCGCTACGGAGACGATCTCGGCGAGGCGCTCACGGAGGCCGACGCGCTAGTACCCGTGGCCGAGGAAAGCGCGCTGCTGGCGACCGTTGAGCGCCTGACGGGCGTGCCCGCCGCGGCCGCGGCCGGGTCCACCCGCACGGCGTCGGGGCCGAGCGCCTACCTGCAGGTATCCGACGGCTGCTTCCGCCGTTGCACCTACTGCACCATCCCGGGTATTCGCGGACCGTACCGGTCGGCTCCTCTCGCGGCTCTAGTCGCTGAGGCCCGCATGCTCGCGGGCGACGGTGCACGCGAGATCGTTCTCATCGGCCAGGACATCTCCGCCTACGGCCGTGATCTGGACGGCCCGGAGACGCTTTCCGACGTCATCCAGGCCGTATGCGCCATCGACGAAGTCGCGTGGGTGCGCCTGATGTACGTGCAGCCCGACGGCGCCACGGACGAGTTGCTCGACACCATGCGCTCCGAACCCAAGGTCTGCCACTACCTCGACATGCCGCTGCAGCACGTGAGCCCGCACATCCTCCGGGCCATGGGCCGTTCCGGCTCTGCCAAGGAGTACCTGGCGCTAGTCGCCCGCATCCGCGATGCACTGCCGGGAGTCGTGCTGCGCACCAGCCTCATCGCGGGCTTCCCGGGCGAGACCGACGCGCAAGTGGAGGAGGTTGTCGACTTCCTTGGCCAGGCGCAGCTCGACTATGCGGGCGTGTTCGTGTACTCGCCCGAGGACGGGACGGCCGCCGCCGACATGGCGGGACTGCCGCACACCGAGGTTCGCATCCAGAGGTCGAACCTGGTGCGCGCCACAGCAGACGACATCGGTCTGGAGAAGGCAGCGCAGTGTGTTGGGAGGACCCTCGACGTGCTGGTCGAAGGGGTGGACGAGGACGGCACGCCTGTGGGACGCTGGCGCGGTCAGGCGCCGGACATCGACGGGGTCGTCCTGCTCGATCGGTCTGCGACCGGCGGGGACATCGTGCGCGTCCGAATCACCGACGCTCTCGGCTACGATCTGGAAGGCGAGATTACGTGAAGAACCTGGGTCTCGCGAACAAGGTCACGATACTGCGGATGATCTTCATCCCGGTGGTTGTCGTCGCCATGCTCGCACGCCTTCCCAACTGGGGGCCCTGGTGGGCAGCCGGACTCTTCACTCTGCTCGCGGCGACCGATGCCGTGGACGGATACATAGCCCGTTCGCGCAACGAAGTGACGAACTTCGGCAAGCTCATCGATCCTCTCGCGGACAAGCTTCTCATTACCGCAGCGCTCGTAGTGCTGGTCGAACTCGGGACCATCTCCTCGTGGATAGCGCTGATCATCATAAGTCGCGAGCTCATCGTCACCGGCCTGCGCATGGTAGCCGTCGCGGAAGGTCGCGTGATCGCAGCCGGCGCGTACGGCAAGGTCAAGACGGTCTTTCAGATCATCGCTGTCGTGGCGTTCATCCTGAAGGACACGGAACCGATAGAGGCGCTCGGCTCGGTCTACGCCATCGCTGCTGACGCTCTCGCGTGGTCGGTGATGGGCATCGCACTCGTGCTCACCGTTGTCTCGATGATCGACTACCTCTACCACGCTCGCGACGTCATCGTCGGTCCGTGGAGCGCGAGAGGGTCCGACTGAGCCGCAGGAGGCGAGAGATGTCGGGTACCCGGGGCACTGCAGCGGTCGTGACCGTCGGCAGCGAGCTGACGACGGGGCTGCGGCTCGACACGAACACGCAGGAGATATGTGCGGCGCTCACACTGCACGGCTACATGGTGATCGAAACCGTGAGCGTGGCCGACGATACCGAACGACTCTCCTTGGCGATCGAGCGACTCACGTCGGCGAACGACCTCGTGATCGTCACCGGCGGCCTTGGTCCGACTCACGACGACATCACCCGCGAAGCGACTTCGCGGGCCCTAGGGCTCGGCCTGGCCGAGGACCCCGCGATCCGGGCGCAACTCGAGACGATCGCTGCGCGTCATGCGGACCCGGAGGCGGCTCTGCAGGTCTTCGTGCAGGCGCAGGTCCTCCATGGGGCACGCGTGATCTCACCGACAACGGGCACCGCGCCCGGGCAGGTCATCGAGACCGACACGTGCGTGCTCGCATTGCTTCCCGGCCCGCCGCACGAGATGCGGCCGATGCTGGCGGACGTCCTTGGCACGGCAACCGGGCCGCAGGCGCACGTGATCCGTTGCGCCGGAATCAGCGAGTCCGATGCGCAGGTCACGGCGTTGCGCGTGCTCGCAGCGCACCCGGGAATCGATCTCACGGTGCTGGCTTCGCCATGGCTCGTCGACGTCGTGCTGCCTCCGGCGGGCGCTGACGAGTCCGCCCTGCTTCAAGCCGGGGACGAGGTTGCAGACGCGCTGGGCGAGTGGTGTTTCGCGCGTGACGCGTCGACGACCCTCGCAGGCGCGACCGTGTCAGCCCTGCGTGAGCGCTCGCTCACCGTCGCCGGCGCGGAGTCGTGCACTGGCGGGATGATCGCCGCCGCGTTCACCGATGTCGCCGGCGCTT
>JAUXNU010000089.1 GCA_030682655.1 Actinomycetota bacterium
CTCAGGCTGCCGGACATGGAGGGCGGCGAACTGCTCGCGCGGCTCGAACGCGACGGGGTGGCGCTGCCCCCGGTGGTGATCCATACCGCCCGTTCGCTCACGCCGGTCGAGGAAGCGGCCCTGCGCGAGCGCGCCGAGTCCATCGTGATCAAGGACGTCCGGTCGCTGGAGCGGCTGCTCGACGAGGTGTCGCTCTTCCTGCACCGGGTCGTGAGCCAGATGCCTGAGAAAACCCGCAAGGTCATCCAGGACCTGCACGACACGGATGCGATCCTGCGGGACAAGAAGGTGCTCATCGTGGACGACGACATGCGGACGACCTTCGCCGTTTCGCACCTTCTTTCCGAGCACGGCCTGAAGCCCCTGAAAGCGGAGAACGGGGAGCGGGCGCTGCAGTTGCTGGAGGAGCAGCCGGATACGGACCTGGTGCTGATGGATATCATGATGCCGGTCATGGACGGTTACGAGGCCATGAAACGAATTCGCGCCCAGGAGAGGTTCCGCAACCTGCCGATCATCGCGCTCACGGCCAAGGCGATGCCGGAGGATCGCGAAAAGTGCATTGCGGCGGGCGCGAGCGACTACCTGACCAAGCCGGTGGACCAGGACCGGCTGTTCTCCCTGATGCGGGTCTGGCTGTGCCGATAGCGGAGTGAACGGAAGAATGCCATGAACGATGCGGAGCAAGAAAGTCTCGAGATAGACCTCCTGTTGGAGGCCGTTTACCGGAGCTACGGCTACGACTTCCGCTCCTATGCCCGGGCCTCCGTCGAGCGCCGGATCAGGCAGTTCCTGCCGGGGTCCGGGTGCGCGACGGTGTCCGAAATGATTCCGAAGGTACTGCATGATCGGGAGCTGGTCTCGCGCCTGATCCGGTATTTCTCCATCTCGGTCACGGAACTGTTCCGCGACCCGTTCGTCTACCGCGCCGTGCGGGAGAAAGTGGTGCCGCTGCTGCGGACGTGGCCGCACGTCAAGGTCTGGCTCGCCGGCTGCGCCACCGGCGAGGAGGCCTACTCTCTGGCCATCGTGCTCAAGGAGGAAGGCGTCTATGACCGGGCGACCCTCTACGCCACCGACTTCAACGACGAGTCTCTGGCGCGCGCCCGCGAGGGCATCTACGAAACCACCCGGCTGCAGGAAGCCACCCGCAACTACCAGCAAGCGGGAGGAAAGGCGTCGTTTTCAGATTACTACCACGCCCGCTACAACGCGGCGGCCCTGGACGGCGCGCTCAAGGAACACATCGTCTTCTCGGGCCACAACCTGACCTCGGACGGCGTGTTCGGCGAGATGCAGCTCGTCTTTT
>JAUXNU010000090.1 GCA_030682655.1 Actinomycetota bacterium
GAGCTGCTCGCGGATCGCTTTCGGGATCACGACCTGGAACTTGGGAGAAATGGTGACTGCGTCCATCGTGCACCTCCTGGTTGTACTACGCATATTGTATCGATAGCAGATACGTATGACAAGCGCACGAACCACAGCTCATAGCGGCGGCGGAGAGACGATGTGACTAACGTGTTTGCGCTTCAGCTGCGAACGAGCGCCTGTCTTCAGCCTAGCGCTGTCGTGAGTCAGCTGGAAGCGCGGGTTGGGCGGTGTTGTGTGACTGGGCTACTCGAGACGCACATCATCGATCAAGAAGCTGCACCCACTCGGGTTGTCCCTCTCGCTGGCAAGCCACATGAACCCGCTGAACACTCGGTCCAGGTGGAGCTCAGATGTGATGTCCAGAGGAATGCTCACCTCTTGCCAGGCACGGCTCAAGGAGATGACGCCGGTAGAGCAACTCGGCTGAGCATTGTCGTCTTCCGTCCCCCCAACCCTGAACTCTACCTGTTCGCCCCCCTCGTCCCCCTTGATCCAAAAACTCAGCCTATCGATCTTTGAAAGATCGACACCGACGGAGTACTGAGGGTACATCACATCAACCCAGCCAATGCCAGCCCAGCCCAGTTCCTGTGAATCGCCAGGGGCATAGACGCATCTCGCGCAATCGGGAGCCGAGCGGTATTCCGCTCGCCAGTGCTCGTCGAAACTGACGTCCTCGCGGTCACCGACCCATGCCGCCGGGGCGAAGTACTCGGAGACCTCGACGGGCCCCTCAGCCTGTCGCCAGACTGGCGACTCTGGCGTCTCGTCGGGTTGCCAGGACCAGTATTCCACCGCTTCAGTTGGCAGATATGCGGGTGCGGCCCGGCGAACTGCGGGGGGCTCCTTCTCACAGGAGCGAGGAGCCCAGACAGTCAACCACGCACCTAGCGCGGCGGCCAACAGGGTGGCCATCGCGCCAAGCCAAGCGCGACGCCATGCTTCTCGCTCTCTCACTGAGTCTCGAGGTTTCCGACGTATCTCCACGCCACCCGACTCCCCACATTGCCAGGACGCATGCCCCATCCGCCCAACGCTACGTGTTACGGCATGAGCGGCCGGTTTGCGCCGCTCGTGTTGATTCTATCTCGCGCGGTCCGCTCGATGCCGGGGTTCGACACCCGAACTATGTGTCCTTGACTTCGGTCGGGCTCACCGTCGGATCTTCAATGTCAGGGAAGTGCTCTCGCCACTCACTCTCCAGATGCGCGGCGACACGTTCAGTACTCGTGTCAAAGACCGCAATAAGAGACCGAACGAATCCGTAGGTGAGTTCGACTTGCTGATCTATCATCTCCACACCGAGATTCAGAGCCTTGACGTGTCGTGCGTCGATTCGGCCACTGTTGTGAACGAGCAGGTTCCTTGTACGAATGGCCGTCTTGGCTTGTAGGCGTTCAGACTCGTCCGCAAACACCGGCATCTTCAGCGTGTCAGCGCAGAACGCCAGGAGCTGGAAGTCGTCGCGCGCCATCTCTTGGCTCTTCCGGACAGCCAATGAGGCGACGAGCTCAGGCATGGAGTCGAATCCGAGGACCTCGTTCAGGCTCATCTGCTTCTGCGCACTTCTCAACGGGACCGGATTCAGCAAGAGCCCGATGGCACACGCATCACGGAAGAACGTGATAGCAGAATCGACATATCTGCACAAGGACAGATCCAACGCCACGATTGAAGCTTGCGTGCGCAGCTCCTCCACGGAGTCGACCGTCATGCCGTCCTCCATCATGCGAGCCAGCCCAGGAAGGAAGTCGACGTCGGCCACGCGCTTCTGATCCATAGTGCCGAGCCAAAGCAGAAGGCCGAAGACGTCCCTCTGCTGTTGCGTGAGATCGAGGATCGCCGTGGAGAGAGCGTATCGCAACGTCTCTGGCCGGACATGCAGGATTCGTCGCGTCTTCTCCTCCATGGCACCTCCATGGTGTGTCGAACGTGTTACGGCATGAGCCGCGCCCTACGACTGTCATGGTAGCCGATGAGGTGCGAAGTCGGCTCGATGCCGGGGTTAGTCACTCGTCATCGCTTGGGACGGAACTCCACGCTCTCGAAGCCGTCGAAGTGCGAGTCCTGCGTCCAGAGCACGGCATCCTCCGCGCGAGCGGTCGCAAGGATGATCGAATCGGCCATCGCAAGACCGGTCTCGAGTGAGGTTCGAGCTGCGTCCAAGGCCAGAGAGGGCGTCAGGTCGACCACCCTGCCCTGCATCATGACAGCGACTGCATCAAGCGCCGTGGTCTCGTCCGCGATCTGATGAGTTCGCTTGAACACCTCGAAGAGTGTGAGCGCGGGGACGACCAGGTCGTCCGGCTCCTCGATCGCTTT
>JAUXNU010000091.1 GCA_030682655.1 Actinomycetota bacterium
GAACAAGTCCGACACCTTCGGCTTCAACGCCCAGACGGAAGAGTATGTCGACATGATCAAGGCCGGCGTCATCGACCCCGCCAAGGTCGTGCGCACGGCTCTGCAGGACGCCGCCTCGGTCGCCGGCATCCTGATCACCACGGAAGCGGCGGTTGCCGATGCGCCGAAGAAGGCCAGCGCCGGCGGCGCCGGCGGCATGGGCGGCGGCGGCATGGGCGGCATGGGCGATATGGACTTTTAAGTCCGCGTCGCTCGGCGGTTTAAGCTGAGACAGAAGAGGGCGGCTCCGGGGACGGGGCCGCCCTTTTTGGTGGCTGCGCCTGTCCTCATTGGGGTCAGTCCAGGTTCCACCGGGACTAAATCGTCGATAATATTTCCTTACGATGCTTGTCGGTATCTCTGCCCCGCACGGAGGGTGAAGGCAGTGGACGAATTCGCGAGGCTTGGCGTTTTGCACGACCAGGCGGTGCTCGATACGCCCCCGGAAGCACGGTTTGACCGCATCACGGCGATGGCCGCCGCGCACTTCAAGGCTCCCATTGCGCTGGTGTCGCTCGTCGACACGGACCGACAGTGGTTCAAGTCCTGCATTGGCCTTGATGTTCGTGAAACCGAACGCGGCTGGGCGTTCTGCGATCATGCCATTCGACTGGGCGCACATGCGGTTATGGTCGTCGAGGATGCGACGCTCGATGCGCGGTTCAAGGACAATCCCCTTGTCACCGGCGCGCCGGACATCCGCTTCTACGCCGGCGCGACCCTCACTACGAGCGAGGGGGTCAACCTCGGGTCGCTCTGCGTCATCGACACCGAGGCGCGTCCGACGCCGGATGGGGCGGATCTCGCCCATCTGCGTGCGCTGGCGGATCTCGTCGTGGACCAGATCGACCTGTCGCGCGCCAGGAAGGAGCTGGACGACCGGCACCGCATCCTCGATCTCGCCGAACGCTTGTCGGGGACGGGATACTGGACCCTCAATACCCAGACCGGCGCCGTGTTCTGGTCCCCGCAGGTCTATGCGATCCATGGCGAGGACCCGGCCACCTACAATCCCGCCCTGGGCGACGCCCTGGCCTTCTACGTCGAGGAGGATCGAAAATTCGTCTCCGACCTCATCAAGACACGCAGTAAAAACGGCCAGGGCTGGGACTTCGACGCCATAATTGCCCGCGCGGACGGCTCGCGCCGCAACGTGCGTTCGCTGGCAGAGGTGCAGAGGGACACGACGGGCTCTGTGACCGGCTTCTTCGGCGTGTTCAAGGACCTCACGGACGAGCGCAAGGCGATCGAGACGGCGGTCGAGCAGGAACGTCGCTACCGGCTGCTGGCCGACAACGTGAGCGACGTCATCGCCACCTATGGTCCCGACGGCATCTTCAGCTACCTCTCGCCGTCTATCAGCGAACTTCTCGGCTACTCTCCGGAAGAGATGATCGGGCGGACGTCCTATGACATCATGGTTCCGGAAGACCATGACCGCGTCGCCCGAGAGTTCAGGCAGGCCGCCAAGAGCCGAGCGCCTCTGACCGTCGAATACCGGGCGGTGACCAAGGATGGCTCGGTTCGGTGGCTCGAAGCGCCGCCACGTTTCCAGCGCGATGAGAATGACGTCATCGTCGAGATTCACGATTCCGTTCGAGACGTGACGGAGCGGCGCGAGCGTGAGGTGGCCCTCGCCGAAGCGCGAGCCATCGCGGAAGACGCCGCCCGGACCAAGGCCGACTTCCTCGCCAACATGAGCCATGAAATCCGCACGCCCCTTAAGGGGGTGATTGGGTTTGCAGAGGTGCTGTCCAGGACGGCGCTGGATCACGATCAGCGGCGATACCTCGATCGCATCCGGACGGCAGGAAAGGGGCTGTCGGCCCTGATCGACGACATCCTCGATTTCTCCAAGATCGAGTCCGGCAAGATGACGACCGAACGACAGGGATTCGATCTGAAAGGGCTCGCGACCGATGTGGTCGACCTGACGCAGGTGAGTGTGGCCGGGCGACTGGATCTGCAACTCGTGTTCGACAATGCCGTCAGCCCCTGGGTGATGGGTGATGAGCAGCGCACGAGGCAGGTGCTTTTGAACCTGCTCGGCAACGCGGCAAAGTTCACGCATGAGGGTTCTGTCACGCTGAGGGTCGGTATTTCGGAAGACCAACTCGAACTGAGAGTCACAGACACCGGGATCGGCATTTCCGCCGAAGCCCTTTCCCGTCTGTTTCAGGGCTTCACCCAGGCGGACACAGCGGTCGGTCGCAGGTACGGAGGGACGGGTCTGGGGCTGAGCATCAGCCGATCGCTCGCCCGGCTGATGCACGGCGACGTGACCCTGGAGAGCCGACCCGACGTCGGGACCACGGCGATTTTCACCCTGCCCTATGCGCCGGCCGAGGCTCAATCGCCGCCGGCTTCGGCATCTGCAGACGCATCATCGACCCAGCCCTTGAGAATTCTCGTGGTGGACGACGTCGAGGCCAATCTCGAGCTTCTGGATATCCTGCTCTCGCGCGCGGGCCACGCTGTCGTTTGCGTCACGTCCGGAGATGAGGCGATCGAATGGCTTGGCCGGGACGCCGGATTCGATCTCGTTCTTATGGATGTCCAGATGCCGGGCATGGACGGTCTGGCCGCGACCCGTCTGATCCGCGCGATGGCCAACGGGGCTCAATGCATACCCGTGGTCGCCCTCACCGCGAACGTCCTGGCACATCAGATCGAAGCCTGCCGCGCCGCCGGAATGACCGATCATCTGGGCAAGCCGTTCAAGGTCGAGGAATTAATGTGCCTGCTCTCTCGCGTGGCGGGGCTGGATGATCGCTCTCCAACACCTGCCGCGGAAGGGGTGGCCACGCCGGACCCTCTGGCAGAGCTGAAAGCCAGGTACAGGGCGCGGATGGATACGTTCGAGGACGAGTTCGCTCGCCTCGGGGCCTTGCCCCTGGACCGTCGTGCCGACGCCATCGCGGCCCTTAGCCACTCGATCGCCGGGACAGCCGGGAGCCTTGGCTTCACTGCGGTATCGGACGCAGCCTTCGAGCTGGAAGCGGAGGCCAAACGCTGCCGCGATCTGGGGGCTGAATTTGAGACGCTCCATCCGCTTGCCCGTAAGCTGATAAACCTCGTAGCGGCCTCTTGAGAGTTGCCATAGTAAACGGCGTTCGACTGCCGGGGGCTAAATACTCCCACCGCAGGGTCATTGCGGGTCGAAATGCATTGTCGTCGAGGATGACCCTTTCTGGTCCGCCGAAATCAGCGCGGCTCTGTTGTCAGCGGAAGTTGAAGTGATTCACGCTGCAGATGGTCGTGAGGCGTCCGCCCATGGCCCGGCGGCATCCCGACGCCTCAGCATGGTGCTGGATAACATCCGGCCCGAAATCGACGGCGTCGAGGTCCTTCAGCAACTGGGTGCAATCGCATCGGACATGGCCGTCCTTGCTTTCAACGGCGGAGGACGTCTCGGCGCTGCATTCAATATGAATGCTCGCGGAGACATTCGGCGCGAAGGCTTTACTTGCCAAGCCACGCACCCAAGGCCAACGTGTTGAGAACTGGACGGCTCTGGCCGCCTGATTCCGGATTATGGACACTTCCAAGTGAGCGCTCGCCAGTCGATCCTCGTCGTCGATGACGACCCCTTCATGCGAGAGCTGACGCGGATCCACCTGGAGAGCGCAGGTCATGTTGTGGTCTTGGCCAATGGGGGCGCCGAGGGTGTCGCCAAGGCGCGTTCCTTGGCGCCGGCCGTTATCATCATGGATTTTTCCATGCCGGGTCTGTCCGGCACGGATGCGCTCAAACAGATCCGGGCGGATCCGGACATCGCGGAGACGCCGGTCCTGATGCTGACGGCCTGGTCATCTGACGACAGCCGTCTCAAAGCCGAAAATCTCGGCGCGACCTGGCTGGAAAAGCCTCTTTCCGGCGAAGCACTGATCGATGCGGTTGACCGCATGATCGCGTCCTAGATGCGCGGGATTGCGTCAGGTCAGAAGCCGAGTGGACCACACCAGATTCTGGTGGTCGACGACGACCCCTTCATCCGGCAAATCGCCCAGGCGATCCTCTCGTCGAGGGGGCAGCGCGTCACGGTCGTAGGCACTGGAGCCGAAGCATTGGCGCGTATGGCGGAGACGCCCCCGGACCTGGTCCTTCTTGATCTCGGACTGCCCGACGTTCCGGGGCTGGAGGTTCTGCGTCATCTCCGGGCCGCCCGCTCATGGGACCATGTCCGAATCCTGATGCTCACGGCCTCGCATGACCTCGAGGACATCGTCCGGGCGAAACAGGCCGGGGCGTCGGGATACGTCTGCAAGCCGATTCAGCCCGACGCCCTGGCGGACATGGTCTGCGATCTGTTGGAGCAAGACGCCCTGCTCTGGCTGGATGACTACACACGGGTCCACAAAGGCTCTTGATCCTCGCAACCGGATTTTCATCTGTGAGTGGCAGATTGCTCGGCGAGAGGGGCCGTGCCGGTCCCCGTGAACGGTGACCCCACTTGCCCAAGCCCCGGATTCTTGTCGCCGAAGATGACCGGTATCTGGCGGCTCTGGTGCGGCAGACCCTTGAAAGTCACGGCATGACCGTGACCCTTGCCCAAAACGGCGAAGACGCGCTTCACCAAGCGGACAGCGACTGCCCGGACCTTGTGATCCTGGATGTCGCCATGCCGATCCTCGATGGTTTCGATGTACTGCGAACCTTGAAGGCCGACCGTTTTCATCGAGACACACCGGTCCTGATGTTGACCGCATCACGATGCGAAGGGGACGTCCGACGTGCGCTGTCGAACGGGGCCGCCGATTTCATCGCGAAGCCATTCCGACCAGACCAGTTGGTAAAACGGGTCAAACGCCTCCTGTCGAACGCGCCTGCCGAGTGCGCGATTGGCCAAAGACGAGCGGTCGATGGACCGAACTCTATAGGCGATTCAATCTTGGTTTGATGCGTCTGGAGTCCCGACCGGGAAACGAGAACGCTCCCTGGACGCCTGCAGTGTGAAGCGGGGCCCGCCACCAAAGCGCCTGGCGACATCCTGAACGCGCGGTGAAGGCCGGAACGGCGCATCCGAATCTGGCGCTTTGCGGTGCAATGGCCCGCTCTCTGCGCCGACGGGGGAACTGGCCATTTAGGTCCGCTCATCCCGGCGAAAGCCGGGACCCGGTTCTGTCCAGCCTGACACCGGTGTTTCAGGACGAGCGGGCGTGTCCCAGGCTCGGGCTGCCATCACCCAAAGGACTGGGTCCCCGCTTTCGCGGGGATGAGCGGGGGTGGTGCGGTTGCGACCCCTCCACCACGCTGCGCGTGGTCCCCCTCCCCATCGCAAGCGACGGGGAGGAGACACGGTGCTTGTTATTGCGCCGGGCGGACTTCCACCGGCAGGCCCAGCGCTTCCAGCTGGGGCTGGACGACCGAGGCGTCGCCGACGACGACCCAGACGAAGGTCGCCGGGTCGATGACGGCGCGGGCGGCGGCGTCCATCTGTTCGGCGGTCAGGGCGCGGGTGCGGCTGGCCAGGGTTTCCTGATAGTCGTCCGGACGGCCGTAGAGGGCGTTGGAGCGCAGGGCGCCGAGGATCTGGCCCGAGGTCTCATAG